>PWTU01000288.1 GCA_003562775.1 Ignavibacteriales bacterium | reverse complement strand
TTTTAGAATTATTTTTCATAGCTCAGATTTATCTAAAGAACAACGGCAAAATAGATACAATTGAACCGGCCTATCTTGCATTGACCGGTGATCAGGGTGGGTTTGTCCGATTTGGTTTTTCATTAAAGGAAAAGACCGGTCACATTGTTAAAGAGAACACACCATATGTTGATATTATGGTAAGCGTAGCCGCCGCAGATCCTGATCGACTGATGTCCTTCACGCAACTTTATCCCCATGAAATGGGGCATGTTATTTATCATCTGCTAAGCCAAAAAGATACAGTTGACAATAATGTTCACAGTGTAGATGTGCATTATTTCCCTATTATAACGGATTATTCGACGGCATTTAATGAAGGATTCGCAATTCACTGTGAAAATATAGCCCGTATATTTGAAAATAATGAAGCCATAAAAACGGGAATATTTTCCGATATTGACAGAGTTGCCCGGGCTTCGGAAAAATTCATTAGTGGGTTCGAGCGCGATTTTATCTATCCGTTTAGACTTGGTTTCTATAAGGCAACTATGTTAATTTGGTATTCTCAGTATGAAAATTACAGACGTTATGAGCAGTCTGTCAGCGGAGACATCCGCTATAAAAATGCCGTTTTGCAATTATCATGTGTTAAAGATCAACTGAGCTATCGCAATTCGGGCGTCAGATTGAATGAAAATGAAATTCGTAACATTGTACAGATGCATTCTACCGAAGGAGCGGTGAGTTCTTTTTTTACACATTTGTCAACAAGTGAATTATCCAACAACTATTTAGAGAATTCTTTTTATAAAAACTTTCTATATGATGCGAGTAAAACTGCCAAATCTCCGGAAGAGATATTTACTCCATTGCAAAACCAATTTATCAAGTACTTTTTTGTTTTACATAATTATGTCGTATTCAATAATTCATCAAAATCGCAGTTGATAGATTTTATTGACGGCTACATAGAATCGTTTCCGGACGAAGAAAATGCAGTCAAAAGTATTTACAGAGACGTTCTTGGTATGGAATATTTAAACCATTTGCCTCCTCCGCTCTGGCTGTTGGTAAAGGATTATTCTCACAGGATGTTACTAATTGATCTTTTCGATGTTATTACTGTACCATTTTATACGTTCGATTTAAATGCAGCGGAAATCGAAGATCTTCAAACTATCGCCGGAATAACGAGAAATGAAGCAGAAAAAATTATTAATTACCGAAACCAGATAGGATATTTCAATGATTTGAATCAACTGGATAAAATTCCAGAACTGGCGCCGGAGATAAGTAATAAGGTTCGTTCGGCGGCATTGGATAAAGAGTATTTTGGAGACATATCTCAAGAATCAGCGCTGGACAAATTGAATGTGGGCGAGTTACTCCTGAAACCTTTACAATATCTCTTGTCCCGTGCTTTTATTTACTATTTATTTATATTTGGTATTGTATATTTCTCGCTGATGATACGAAGTAAAAGCACAGTAAAAGAGAGTGTAATTCTTTTTGTTAAATATTTTCTGTTATGGATGACATTTATTTTTGCAGGGTTGACGACTGTATTGCTGTTTAATCAACCGTACCTATATATTATATTCTTTTCGATATTTATAGCTCTCCTAACGCTATTCCTTTATCGAAGAAATAAAGAAAATAGGGTAAGGCCGCTTATTTTCATTGGTCTGATGAGTCTGGTGATTATAGTTTCAGTAATTTAGCTTTACTTTGCGTTATGGTTGTGAATAGTAAAGGTGTTTAATATTTTGTGCCCGTTATGGATGAGAAACTGAAGAAACGTATAAACGAATTAGTGAAAGAAGAAGTATCGATTGTCTCGTACCAAAAAGAATGGTCGAAAATGTTTGAAGAGGAAATGGCCTTCTTACGTACGAAATTGCCTAAAAATCTTATTAAAAGGATTGAACATTTTGGCAGCACGGCGGTCCCGGGGCTTTCTGCCAAACCTATTATCGATATTTTAGTAGAGGTTTCGTGCCTTGAAGAAACAAAAAAACATATAGTACCTATATTAAAAGCCGAAGGGTATGAATATTTTTGGCGTCCGGCGTTTGGTGATTACGGTCCGCCATACTATGCTTGGTTTATTAAACGAAATTCAGATGGTGAACGAACACATCATATACATATGGTTGAAGCAGATTCGGAATTGTGGGAAAGACTTCTATTCAGAGATTATCTTAAGCAATTCCCTGTGGTAGCGAAACAGTACGATATGCTGAAGAGAATGTTGGCCAAAAAATTTCCGAATGATAGAGTTACATACACAAAGGAAAAAAGCGAATTTATCGTAACTGTCACTAAAAAAGCAAAAAAATATTACGGATAACTTTCCCAAAACAAACTAATTATCACGGCGCCACAATTTTATTGTTACGGAAATAATTAACAGTAAACATCAGGTTTGTAACCATAGTTATCACTTGACAATGAAAGTACAAAAACAGTATCAATCCGATATCAAAGCAATCATTGCTAAGCGCCATGATAACGGGGCCGATGTATGGGCTACCCCTGACAACCGGATAGGCAAAGGAAGTCCATTTTCTACTCTCGATTGTATAATAATGCTTACTGAATTGGGGTTGGATCCTTCCGCACCTATACTCAAGAAGACTGCTGAATTGATATTAAGTTTACAGCGAAAAGATGGGCGGTTCAAAATAGCACCTACAGGAGCCATATATCCCTGTCATACTGCCGAAATTGCAAGAGTACTTTGCAGTTTGGGATATGTCTCTGATAATAGACTTCAAATGACGTTTAAGCATCTTATGGAGATCCAACACGATGACGGCGGCTGGCGGTGTAATACATACAAATTCGGCAGGGGGCCTGAGACGTCATTTTCAAATCCCGGTACGACGCTGGCAGTTCTGGATGCATTCAGATTCACCCATTATCTCAACCGGGATGAGCGACTCGGCAAGGGAGTGGAGTTCCTGCTTGATCATTGGGTAACGCGCAAACCTCTCGGTCCTTGCCAATATGGTATCGGCAGTTTGTTCATGAAAGTTGAGTACCCCTTTTTCCGATATAATCTGTTTTTCTACGTCTATGTTCTATCTTTCTATAAAAGAGCGAAGAAAGATCATAGATTTCTGGAAGCGCTTAAGGTTTTAGAGTCCAAATTAGTCAAAGGCAAGATTGTAGTAGAAAATCCTAACCGGAAGTTGGCCGGGCTTGCCTTTTGCAAAAAGGGGGAGCAGAGCGAACTCGCAAGCGGTCGTTATTATGAGATAATGAACAACATTAGTGGAAATCGTAGTAAATATAAATATGAAAAAGCTCAGTGAAAGGAGAAGGTATGCCGGAAAATCAAAAGGCGGCAACCAGAAGTATACTATCCGCAATCGTCATGCTCGCTGGAATTATTACAATCTCGGTCGGTTACTATCAACTAAATAAAATCACTCTATATACCGGTTTATTTATTACCATTGTGGGTGTGGTAACGGGGATCATATTTATGCTGCACTCAATAAGTGTCCGGCAAAATCAAAGACATCGCAGTTAACAGCACCACGTATAATTCGTTACTGTAAACATAAACTATGAACACCTTTATTAAAAACCTATCCGGCGGAGATCTCCGTTCAATCGGCAGAGCGGACGCAATTGCAAAAGACGTGCAAACACAGCATCAATTTGATGAGTTGTTTGAGGCGCTGTTTCACAACGATCGGCTCATTGTAATGCGGGCTGCCGATGCGATTGAAAAGATAACCCGGGGTAAACCAGAATATTTATATTCCCATAAAAAATCTCTGCTTCGTTTACTCAAAGATGCGAAGGATAAAGAACTCAAGTGGCATTTGGAGTTGTTGGTTTCAAGATTAAAATTGACAAAATCGGAATTAGGTAGAGTATGGCAGATACTCAGCAATTGGGCATTGGATTCGAACGAAAGTAGAATAGTACGTGTCAACTCGATACAAGCGCTATTCGATTTATCAAAACAGGCGCCCGAACTAACCGAGGATTTTGAGCTTACAACAACTCAGCTTGAACGGGAAGAGGTACCATCAATCAGAGCAAGAATACGGAATTTAAAAAAGCAGAGTGGCAGACCAAAATACTAATGACTGCAAGATTTATGAAACAAATGTAAATATTCTTCGTATAATTAATAGTTGTGTATTTTTACATTTTTTAACACAATCCGCATAATTTTAGCAGGTCTTCAATATTTTCCATATTCTATGGAAGGAGGCGCTGAAAGTGAAAGCATTTCTTTTAGCGGTCATTTGCTTATTAATCGTCTTTCCAATATACGGCAATAATCAAGATTTATTTTTCACCGCACGGGAAATTATCGAAATCCCGGTCGATATCGGCTCACAATCGGTTGGATATGGAAAGGATTTGATTTACGTAACCAACCCTTATACGCAGCAGATTACTGTTTACAATAAACAGGGAGAAATTGTAAACCGGTTTGGAAGAGAAGGTCAGGGGCCGGGAGAATTCGGGAAACACTCGCCGGGAGCAATACTGGTACTGGATAACGAAATTCTGGCGAACGACCTGACAAACTTCCGGGTTCAATTGTTGGATCACAAAGGCAGTCATCTCCGGTCATTTACGCTGATGAGGGATATACCCGTCACCGCGGTAATTAAAATGTCCGAAGGTGAAGACGACGGTATACTTATTTACGGCACGGGCGTCGATGTAAATATGGAAACGGGTGTCATGGCAATGTCATACTCGGTTATGGATTTTAATCTTACTACGGGCGAATATCTCTTCCTGTATGAAAAATTCACCGAGCCGGCAAAGCTCATGGAAATTAATCCAATATCGGGATATCCGCTTCCAGTCATACAAAATGGTTTCATATATCAACCCGCAAATGACCGTTATTGCATCGATATGTATTCATATCAGGGCGACAGTAAAGGAGCAATTGAACTGGACGGGAAGTCACGAAGGATTACCAGAGAAATACAGGATCATTTGCTCCAATCCGATGAATTACAGCAGGCACTGGAAATGTCTATGGGACTTGTGAATTTTACATTCCCTTCTCATTTACCGTTTATCAGATCCATTATGTTTTTAAACGAATACCTGCTCGTATGGTTGTGGGAAGATTGGTATGAGAAAACCTTCGGAGACCGCGAGTTCCGGGTGGATGTCTTTGATAAGGCAGGAAATTATCTTGGAAAAGGAAAAGTCGATTTCGACCCGGATAAAGTGGTGTATGTGAAGGATAATTTGGTGATTACTCTTGAAACTACGGCTGATATAGGGATGATTAAAATGCGTAAATATTAGTAAAATAGTTTCATGTTACTCAAGACAAAAAACAACAACTGAAAGGGATATTAATGTATAGTCATTTTTATGTAAAATACGCGACTTTTTTTCTTGTTTTTCTAACCGTACATTTACTATCCGCCGGTTCGGACGAAGAATTTGAAAAATCAGTTTTGTTATTTGAAAACCAAAAGTATTCCGAAGCTCGGGAAATACTACTCGAGATTGTTCGCAAGCAAGACAGTCATTCAAGAGCGTGGTATTATCTGAGTAAAATTGCCGTGAGAGAGAAACAGATCGATGATGCATACGATTATATAAAAAAAGCCATTGAGGTAGAAGAATCGTCTGATGTCCTTTCGATATATTACTTTCAGCTCGGAGATGTCTATGGCTACAAGGCAATGGAAGCCAGTGTACTTCGCAAACCCGCACGGGCTCGAAGTGTACGTCGGTCCTTCGAAACGGCCGTAGAGCTCGATCCTGAGAATATTGAAGCCCGAATGGGACTAATCATGTTTTACTCACAGGCGCCGGGAATAATGGGAGGCAGTAAGAGCAAAGCGATGGAACAGGTCGAAGAATTAAAAAAACGCGATCCTGTTCAGGGGCATATTGCATCGGCGAATATTTATCGAGGAGAAAATGATTTATTAAAAGCGGAGGGAGAATGTATCGCTGCACGCGATATTGACCCTGCAAATCCTTTGCCTTATATGATTCTGGTTCCTATATATGAAGCAATGGGTGATTATGCGAAAGGTTGGGAGAATTTAGAGAGTTTAATAAGAAACATTCCTGATTATGTGCCGGCATATTATCAGTATGGCAGATTCTCGGATATATCGGGGGAAAAAACTGAAACTGGAAAAAAATATTTCAAAAAATATCTGGAAAACACACCGGGTCCTAATTCGCCGTCACATGCATGGGCTCACTACCGGTTGGGCAATCTATATCTCAAAGATGATGATCTGCAACATGCACGTTATCACTATGAAAAAGCGCTTGAGTTAGATCCCGAACATAAACAGGTAAAAGAAGCTTTGGGGAGATTACAATGATCACCGTCAACAATCTCTGGAAAACTTTCAAACTCGATTGTCAGCAGCGAAAGGAAAGAGAGAATGGCGATCGAAATCGTGTGGTACATGCTGTGGCGGGTGTCAGCTTCGAATGCCGTCCGGGCAGAATATTCACTCTTCTCGGTCCGAATGGCGCGGGAAAAACAACGGCACTTCGCATGATTGCTACATTGCTCAAGCCGACTTCGGGGAGCATCACCGTCGGAGGTGCCGATGCATTGATGCAGCCGAACGAGGTGAGAAAAAAGATCGGGTTTCTTACAGGAACCACAAAATTATATGAGCGATTGACTCCCGATGAAGTTGTAAAGTACTACGCCGATCTGCACGGTATGGATCGGGTTCAGTACAGGCGACGAAAAGAAGAACTGTTCGAATTGTTGGGAATTCATGAGTTTGCCCGCCGTCGTATCGGGAAACTTTCGACCGGAATGCGTCAGAAAGTATCCATTGCACGGACAATAATTCATGATCCCGAAATTGTCGTCTTCGATGAACCGACGGTCGGTCTCGATGTGATTACCGCCCGACACGTTATCGACTTGATCCGGAGTTCCAAACAGTCAGGAAAGACCGTTATATTTTCGACGCACATAATGGGTGAGGTAAGCTTGCTCAGCGACGATCTTGCAATCATTCATAACGGAAAGCTTTGCTTCAACGGGGCATACGACGATTTCCGCAGCTCAATGAAAAGTGAATCGCTCGAAGAAGAATTTATCCGCCTTGTGGAGGAGGTCGAATAATGAAAATGATATTGATAGTTTTTCGGAAAGAACTTCTGGATACACTCCGTGACCGCCGAACGATCATCAGCATGATTGTTGTTCCGCTTTTACTTATCCCGATCCTGTTAAGTCTTTCAACTCAGATGTTCATCAAACAGGAAATAGAAGCAAGGGAGAAAACATTGAAGATCGGACTGGTTTCTGCAGGTAATGCAGGAGAATTCCGCAGTTTATTGCTTGCCGATGAAAGGGTTCGTTTAATCGAAGACCTTACACCGATGCAGGCACGCTCTCTTGTCGAATCCGATGACCTTGATATTTACTTCGAAGTATCACGGGATTTTGACCGCAGGATATCGGGTATGCAGTCCGGCAGGATAACGATGTATTATAAAGCGGCAGGCGACAGAAGCATCGAGAAACAGCGTGCGATAGCTTTTATAAAAACATTTGAACAGATGCTATTGTCCGACCGGTTGAGAGAATTGGAAATAGATGAAACCGCCATGAAAACAATCGATTTTCACGAGCAAAATCTTGCCACAGTTCAGGAGCAAATGGCGGAAGCTATCGGAGGACTGCTTCCATATCTTTTCATAATCTTTTGTTTCCTCGGCAGTATGTATCCCGCAATGGATCTTGCCGCAGGAGAAAAAGAACGCGGAACGCTGGAGACACTGCTTACCTCACCCGCAGGCCGGTTTGAAATCCTGCTCGGGAAGTTTCTGGTTGTTGTTCTTACCGGGATGCTCACTGCTATCATCGGTATTATCGGATTGTATATAGGATTCAGTCAGATACCGGAAATACCCGACCAAATGCTAAAGACAATTCTATTATTGCTTGAACCGGGTTATATTATTATGCTGCTCTCACTGCTTCTGCCTTTGACTGTCTTTTTTGCAGCACTTTTGCTTTCACTTTCTATTTTTGCGAAGTCGTATAAAGAAGCACAAAGTATAATCAGCCCGATGTTTATTATTGTTATCGTGCCCGCGTTTTTGGGCCTATTGCCCGGTGTAGAATTAAACACCGTCACAGCGATGATTCCCGTTCTTAACGTATCGCTTGCAACCAAAGCCATTATTGCAGGGACGATTACTACTTTCGATTTAACCGTTATTTATGTATCATTGGTTATCATTGCAGGCATAAGCTTATTTGTATGTGCAAGAATATTTGATCACGAAGGAACGATTTTCCGGGGAACGTGAAGATATTTTTATTCCGTTTTATTACTTTTTAAATTACGTTCCCTCATCATATCAAATAATATAGGAGAAACTCATGAAGCATATATTTCTTTTTTGTCTGTTGCTAATAGCAACGGGCTATTTGTTTGGAGGCGATTCATACCTCGATCAGTTGCCGCCGCTTATTGATCGCGAGATATTTTTCGATGATCCGGAAATAGCCGGTGCGCAGCTATCACCGGACGGACAGTTCATTTCATTCCGGAAACAATATAATGGTATAATGAACATCTGGGTAAAAGGGATAGACGAACCGTTTGAGAATGCACGCCCTGTTACCGCCGATACCACCCGTCCCATTACAGGTTATTTCTGGAGTCGAGACAGCCGGTTTATTCTGTATGTTCAGGATAAAGGCGGGGATGAGAATTATAACATTTATGCCGTTGATCCGGCAGACCAGGCAGAGCCTGAAACCGGGGTTCCACCGGCACGCAATCTCACCGATTTAGAAAACATCCGGGCGGCAATCTATGCGGTTCCGCGCAACACACCCGGTGAAATTATAATAGGGCTTAACGACCGGAATCCTGCTTTGCACGATGCCTATCGGCTTGATCTTGCAACCGGAGAGCTTGAGCTGCTGTTTCAGAATGATCACAATATTGTACAATGGAACGTCGACGATGACGGTAATCTCCGGTTTGCAATGAGACAAACAGCCGACGGCGGTTTTGAGATTTTAAAACCGGTTGACGACGATTTTGAGCAAATATATGATGTAAGCTTTGAGGAAAATGCGGGTATCGTTCGGTTTCATAAAGACAAACGACGGGTGTATATGGTCACCAATAAGGGTGAAGATGTTGACCTTATGCGTCTTGTTTTATTTGATCCTGAAACCGGTGAGAAGGAATTAATAGAAAAGGACCCTGAAGGCGAAGTAGATTTTGCCGGTGCATTCTTTTCCGATGTAACGGATGAGCTTGTTGCAACATTTTACATCGGCGACAGAATGCGAATCTATATCCACGACGAGGACTTCGAGGAACTGTATCATAAGCTCAAGGAAGCGCTTCCGGATGGAGATGTTAATTTCACCTCCAGCACTGCGGATGAAACAATCTGGCTTGTGAGTATCACAAGCGACGTCGATCCCGGTGCAACATACCTGTTTAACCGTGAAACCGGAGACCTTGAATTCCTCTATCGACCCCGCCCGAATCTTCCCGTAGAGCATTTAGCGGAAATGATACCGGTGCGGTATACGGCGCGCGATGGTCTTGAAATTCCCGGTTTTCTGACAATCCCGAAAGGCGTTGAACCAAAAAACCTTCCGGTGATAGTACATCCGCACGGCGGCCCGTGGGCTCGCGATACCTGGGGATACCGGTCGTATCCTCAATTTCTCGCAAACCGCGGATACGCGGTGTTCCAGCCCAATTTCCGGGGATCGACCGGGTACGGGAAAGAGTTCTTAAACGCCGGCAACAAGGAATGGGGAACCGGCTATATGCAGCATGACATCACCGACGGTGTAATGTATTTAATCGAAGAAGGGATAGCAGATCCTGAACGGATAGGTATATACGGCGGATCGTACGGCGGTTATGCAACGCTTGCTGGTTTGGCGTTCACTCCCGAACTATATGCTGCAGGCGTATCGTTTGTCGGACCTTCGAATATTATTACACTCATTAACTCATTCCCTGCCTATTGGGCTCCGCTTATAAAAATATGGACATTACGCGTCGGCGATCCCGATGATCCTGAAGATCGTCAGCGGTTAATCGAGCAATCGCCTCTTTTTTCTGCTCATAAAATAGAAGCGCCGCTTTTGGTAGTACAGGGCGCGAACGATCCTCGTGTTACCCAACACGAATCGGATCAAATTGTGGTTGCGATGAGAGAACTTGGTCGTCATGTCGAGTACATTGTTGCACCCGATGAAGGACATGGATTCGCCGGACGTGAAAATCGACTTGCTTTTATCGCTGCTCTTGAACGTTTCTTTGCCGAACATCTCGGCGGGCGATACCAGGAAGATGTATCGGCGGAAATTGCAGAACGCTTAAATGATATTACCATCGATATACATGAAGTCGAGTTTCCCGAAGAAGTAATAGGATTCGAAGATGCTGCAACCGCCCCTCTCCCGGAATTTGTACTCGAATATATCAAACCAAGAGTGCTTACCTATTCTTCAAAAATCGCAGTTGCCGGCCAGGAGCTTGAGATGGCCTCCACACGCACAATATCGGCTGCGGAGTTTAATGACCATCCCGTTTGGAGTGTAATCGATGAAGCAAGCGGTCCAATGGGTGCAGTTGCCGATACATTTTATCTTAACTACGAATCATTAATACCGGTGCATAGATCCGCTGTGCAAGGAATGACAACCATATCCATAGATTACCATCATGCGGAAATAAAAGGGCAAATAGTGGCGGGTCCGCAGACCATACCCCTTGCGGTAAATCTTGAAGCACCGGTTTTAGGCGATGGCGGGGCGCTTGATCTTGCTTTGATTTCGCTCCCGCTCGAAGTTGGATATGAGACAACTTTTCGAACGTTCGATCTGATGAGTCAAAAAGTCATTGTCAGGCATTTAAAGGTTGTTGGTGTCGAGGAAATTGAAATACCGGCAGGCACATTTGAGGCGCTCAAACTGGAGATAGTGCCGTTTGAAGGAGATACGGGCAAACGAACGGTCTGGATTGCGCCGGATGAGACGCGCACTATGATCAAAAGTATTGATATACTTCCGGCAATGATGGGAGGTGGATCTGCGACATCGGTATTGACATCCATTCAATAAATAGATTCGGCACTGAGAATTTTTTCCTTCATCCCGTGCAATGCAGAATAAATATACGGGATGAAGGGATTTATATCCCATACATTTATTAAATCGTGCTCTTTTTAATTCCATTTTCACCTCTGCTAAACCGTGGAAATAGAACCGGCATAAAAAGAACAACGGCGAATAGAATACCTGAATAAATTATCCACATGCTCATTACTGGTAATACGATATGAAACATTTTTAGGTCATTTAACCATAATGAAAAAACGATTATCAGAAGTGAAGCTCCTCCGGTAAAAATCCGTTTAACTATAGATGCTTTTGTCAAAGGGGAAAATTGACGCTTCCCCGAGATCACATGCATTCCGGTTCGTACCACAATCCACAATGATAGTAATACCAACCCTATAATAAAAATCCAGACAAAAGGAATTACAATCGAATACGTGCGGCTGAATCCTACGGGTGTAATTCCAATCCACTGCGACCAATCGCGTACAATCTGCGCAATGAAACGAAAACTCCTTTCACTATTTGTGAGAATTACTATTCCGTCTCCTTTTTCCGGTACCAGATACATCCATGTTATAGTACCCGTTCCCTGACCTCCGTGAGATATGACCCGTTGACCTTTGGGTAAATCCTCAATGAAATGTCCCATGCCGCTTGCGTCCGATACCAGCGCATATATGCTTTTCGTTTTGATTACTGGTAAATGGAGTTCACGAACATTACTCGCAGATAAAACGCTGCCGCCGGGATATCTACCGTTTGAACCCTCAACACTTGCAGCGACAAATCGGGCAAGGTCTTCTACGTTTGTGTATAAACCACCATGAGCTTGAACGGCTTCATTTTGTGACGGCACTTTCTTACCATTGAGCAAATACTTTGATGTGATGCCGGAGTTGACGGCATCATCGAATATAAAAGTTGAATTTTCCATACCAAGCGGTAGGAGGATCGATGTTTCCATATAACCGGCAAAGGAGGTACCGGTTACTTCTTCGGTGAGCAATTCGAGCAGGACAAATCCCGGATTGGAATAGAGGAACGTCGTGCCCGGCTCCCTGACTATTCGGGTTTCCGGGTTATCGTTTACACCGGATAAAACAGCTTCGAGTGCCGGCAGTTGTTCATCGGGTGAATATGCAGGATAGATGGCACTGTTGATACCCCCGCTGTGACTGAGAAGTTGTCGAAATGTTATCGTATCGGATGAGTATTCGGATGCAGGAAATTGCCATCTCCTGAGAAATTGTTCCACAGGATCGTCAAGACCGATTTTCCCCTGCCCGACGAGATTCATAATTCCCCATGCAGTTACCGATTTTGTAATAGACTCGATACGGAATACAGTTTCAGTAGTTAATGGTTTTCTTTTTTCGATATCAGCATACCCATAGGCATGTGACATTCTTATATTACCATCCTGAATGACAGCAATGCATACGCCGGGAATGTTATAGGAGCCCATTAACTGAGGTATTTGTTCATTGAGATGATCAACGAATTGCTCCGGAGACATTTCTTCATCAGCGGTCGGTCCGGCACAACCAAAAAGTGCAACGCATGATATTGCAATGAATATAATTCTACAATCAGAAAGTGTACACATATGTTCAATCCTAAAACTTCAAGAATCCGGTACAACATTAAAATGAGGATAACAGCATTAAATATCAATTGACTTGATTTTTTTATATTAATTCAAGAACATAACTACATAAATTGATTTTAAAAAAATATGCCACTAAAACACAAAAACACGAAATTTCACCAAACAATATAAATTGGTGAAATATAGCCGCGATATCTATCGGGATTGTGCTTTGGAGACGAAAAAATTAACTTTGAAATTCACGGGGAATCAATTAACGGTCTGACGAACCAAATTAGAATGTGTAATGTTACAACATTTTCTATTTGCGATATGTATCTTTTATCCGGCGGTAGGTTTTTCCGCTGTACCCGATTCATCAGATATCTCACTGAGCGTTGTCCCTCTGCCGATCATTGCTTATTCTCCGGAGACAGATCTCATTCTGGGCGCCACTGCTCTTGGACAATTCAAATTACCCGGGTCGGGAGCGGATACCCGTTCTTCTAACGTTATTCCGTTTTTTAATTATACTTTAAAAAATCAATTTATACTGCAGGTGGATCATACGGTTTTTTCTCCCGGCGAACGGTATAAATGGACGGGCGAGTTGAGGTTTGACCGCTTCCCTCAAAGCTTCTGGGGGATCGGCTATGATACAAAGGAAGATGATGAACTCCTTGTAGATCAACGGAATATCATACTTGAGCAGAGTGTATATAAAAAGATCGGTCAAGTTTTGTTCACAGGGCCCGGAATCCGGTTTGTGAGACAATACGGTGTTTCATTCGAAACAACCGATGGAGATGCAGTTACATTACCCGGACTAACCGGTCATGAAGGACATACCGGGTTGGGGATTGGATGGGGGATATTGTATGATAGTCGTAATAGTGTACTGACTCCGACGGAAGGTTCATACCTGGAGTTGAATTCATATTATCAACATAAAAGCACCGGCAGTACATATAGTTTCGGAAAGATTAAATTGGATGCACGGAACTATATCGACCTTTCCGGCGATCAGGCGTCGGTTCTCGCTTTGCAGGTAAATACCGTGCATTCTTTCGGTGATGTCCCATTTGAAGAGATGGCATTTTTGGGAGGTCTATGGATCATGCGTGGTCTGTATGAGGGAAGATTCAGGGATCAAAACTCAATCGCTGTACAAACGGAAATACGGCGTCATCTTTTCTGGAGAATAGGAGCGGTTGCTTTTCTGGCAGCCGGTAATGTCGGTAACTCGGTATCCGATGCCTTTACAAATCCCTGGCGGCTGGCGGGCGGGGGAGGATTACGTTTTAATATTGGCAGAGATGAGACCACAAACATTCGTCTTGATTTTGGTGTAAGTGAGGAAATGTCGGGTTTATATATAACGTTCGGTGAAGCATTTTAGGAGACAGATGTAGTCCACCTTCAAGGTGGACTACATCTATGACATACGGGTTATGAAAAAAATAATTACAATACTTTTATTCGTATTCGTTGTACTAATCGGTCTTGTTATACTCTACCTGGGAGTGATTCCGTCTACTGCTCAGTTCAAAGATGATGAAGGAAATGTTGTACCCGGAAGCATTGCTGTACTTGAGAAAGTTAAACTTGGAGATTTGGAACAGTGGATATTAATTCGTGGTAGAGATCAATCAAATCCAATCTTACTCTGGCTTCACGGCGGACCGGGTGCTGCACAAATGCCCCTTGCACATAAGTTTGATGGTGCGTTGGAGGAAGAATTTGTCGTGGTCCACTGGGATCAACGCGGCGCTGGTAAATCCAACCACAGAGGGTTTGGTGAAGAAACGATGACGTTCGATCAGTTCATTAAAGATGGTTACGAATTAATTCAGTACTTGCTCAATCGTTTTGGAAGGGAAAAAATATTTTTGCTGGGACATTCATGGGGTTCGCAACTGGGGATTGAATTGGTTCACAGATATCCCGAATTATTTCATGCATATATCGGTGTAAGCCAGTTGGTTGATAGCCGAGAAGGCGTTGAAATTGCCTATGAATGGCTGATGAATAAAATCGAGGAACATAATGATCAAGCGAGTCTTGAAAAATTAAACAAGCTCGGCACACCGCCGTATTCTCACCGCAAGTACAGAGAATTTGCCGGACTGGTCGATGCATACGGCGGGAATTTCGATATGAGCATGAGTGAGCTTGTTCGGATTGCAATAAGAGCGCCTGAATATAATTTCATTGATTATTTCCGTTGGATAGGTGGCGCCAACAGAGGCGGCGGTCCGATGCACGGAGACGGTGAAATGACGGCGGTGAATTTCAGAGAGAGCATACAATCGCTGGATGTGCCGGTATATTTTTTCACCGGCAAAAATGATTATAATACTCCGCTGCAATTAGTGGAGGAATACAACGAAATCCTGCAAGTGACGTACAAAGAAGTAGTGGTCTTTGAGCACTCTGCCCACACACCATTTCTTAGTGAGCCGGAAAAATTCAGCAGGGAGGTGGTTCGGGTGAAGGAGCACATTTTATAGATCTCATATAGTTTGGGATAATGAACTTTCGATTTTTGAGAGCTGACAGGTTTCCAAAACCTGTCAGCTCTGTGTCCTCGAAAATTCTAAAAAATTTTCAAAAACCCCTTGACAATAAGTTGCAAATGTAATATATTATTTACCGAACGGTCAACATAATTAATTTAAACTGTAACAAACAAAAATTTTTTGCGTACTAAGAAATAGACCGAACGGTCGATATAATTGGAGAGAAAATGACAACTATGGCACAAAGACAGGATTCGGCGTTAACGAAGGCGAATATTATGGATGCAGCAGAGGAACTGTTTGCCGATAAAAGTTTTGACGGTACTGGCATAATGGAGATAGCCCAGAAAGCCGGTGTGCCGAAGTCATTGATATATTACTATTTCAAGAGCAAGGATGAAATACTCACCGAATTAATTAACCGTCTGGTGAAAGAAGTTATTGAGATGAAGTATAAGGCGGTCGAAGACCATCATCCCGAAGATACCATTACAAGAGAGGGGCTTCTGAAGATGTTTCATGCCGGTTACCAATTTTACAGCGAGCGGATAAAAATGTTTAAAATTATTTACCAGGAATCTTTAAAAAAAGAATTCATCGAAGATTTCTTAATAAATACACAGATGTCTCAACAGGAAAGTATAGATTATTTAAAAAATGCCGGTATGGAGGTACATGAAAAAGACCTGAAATTCGGTCACTTCTTTCTGGTTGCACTGCCTTTTATGTCTTTTATGCTGCATAGGGAGAAATGGTGCGAACTGAACGACTTTGATCCGGACGATGCGCGTGAAAAATTTATCGATCTCATGGTAGACATTACAACATTAATTATATCACGCTCGGTATCGGCAAAATAAAAATCGTAAACAAAAAAGAAAATAAACTTGTGGAGCATGATTATGATCAGAAACAGTACCATCTTTACTTCGCTATGTGTTATAATATTAATGATTCTCATCTCGAATCCCGCCGCGGCCGATGATCCGCGAGAGATCATCCATGAGATGGAACAAAACATGCGCGGCGATGCATCCTACAACGAAATGACAATGGAAACGGTCAGACCGCGCTATACCCGTGAAATCTCGCTGCGCTCGTGGTCGCTCGGTGACGATTATTCACTCATCTATATCACGGCCCCTGCACGCGATCGCGGCACCGCTTTTCTGAAGAGAGGCAATGAGATCTGGAACTACCAGCCGCAGGTAGACCGCACCATCAGGATGCCACCTTCAATGATGTCGCAGTCATGGATGGGATCGGATTTTACGAATGATGATCTTGTCGGAGCTGCATCCCTCGTCGATGATTACTCGCATGAACTTGTTGGATCCGAAACCGTAGACGGACACGAATGCTACGTCATTGAAATGATCCCCACACCGGAAAATCCGATCGTATATGAAAAAGTTATCTACCGGATAACAAAAGAGCACCGTCTACCGGTAAGAGTCGAAAACTATGACGAACGCGATGAGCTGGTAAATACAATTCACTTCCGTGAAATCAAGGAAATGGGCGGGCGTTTGATTCCGACACTCCTTGAAATGATCCCGGCAGACGAGGATAACCGTAAAACAGTTCTCAGGACAACCAAAGCGGATTACGAGATCAATATATCGGAGCGGTTTTTTTCAATTGAGAATCTAACTGAAATCAGATAATGGATTAGAGAACACAGATGACACGGAAATTCACAAGATTTTCACAGATAATAGGACCATAAACATATCAGTGTATATCAGTTTGATCTCAACCAGAGGCTGATGAGCCTCCGGCTCAAGTGTCATCAGTGTTCTATTATAAATTACTCAACAATTTACAATGAATAGAAAATGAAGATATTACTATCTCTCGCCTGGCGCAATTTATGGCGCAAAAAACGAAGAACATTCATCACCGTTAGCTCAGTAATGTTTGCTGCAATCCTGGCAATTACATTGATGTCGCTGATACACGGAACGACGGATCAATTTATAGACTCAATAATAAGAAATTCGACGGGGCATCTGCAGATTCAGGATGTTCTCTATAACGAAGAGCCTTCGATGGACCATGCTCTTGAATACGGAGATGAGGTTAAATCGGTTATCGAGAAACACTATGAGAATATAAGTTATACGGTTCCGAGGATTCAGGGATTTTGTCTGGCGGCTAAAGATATCGGTACCCGCGGCGTGGTGGTGATGGGTATTATTCCCGAAATGGAAGATCGTATGAACGATCTCTCCTCACGAATGATAGAAGGTGAAATGTTTACTGCGGATGACAGTTACGCTTTGGTAGCAGAGGGAGTCGCAAGGCAATTAGGGGTTGCAGTGGGAGATACTATTGTGCTTCTCGGACAGGGATTTCAGGGAATGACCGCAGCGGGGAAATATGAAGTAGGAGGTATAATACAATTTACCATTCCCGAACAAAATAACCGGATGGTGTATCTGACTCTGAGAGAAGCGCAGTGGTTCTATGCAGCACCTGACCGTCTTACAAACCTGATCATTATGGTCGATGATGCACGTGATGTTGCTCTGCTGGCACAAAATCTTCAAAACGATCTGGATGATGAATGGTATGCGGTGAAAACATGGGAACAGCTCTTGCCGGATGAAGTTGCCGCTTTTGAAGCACGGGATGCACAGGTTAAACTGTTTGCCTGGATTCTGTATATCGTCGTGGGTTTCGGGATTTTCGGCACCATTATTATGATGTTATATGAACGCCTGCGTGAATTCGGGATACTCCTTTCGATCGGATTAAAACGTGCGCAACTGGCAATTATATGTGCGCTTGAAACAGTGTTCATCAGTTTTATCGGTGTGTTGACAGGTATCGTGGCGGGATTCTTTATCGTCTACTGGTTGTATCAAAATCCCATACATCTCACGGGTGACCTTGCCGATATAATGCTCGACTTCGGACTGGAGCCGATATATGCATTCTCGATCGCACCACATATTTTTATTTTTCAGGGTATGATAATATTTATCATTGCCCTCATTGTCGGTATGTATCCGGTACGGAAAGTTTTTAAGCTCGATATGGTCGAAGCAGCGAGGAAGTAATGGAGCAGTTAATTGTTATTTATTGGTTATTTGTTAATCGTAAATTTGCGGATACCGGCAATTAACCAATTCCGCCAAAGGCGGATGCGCCTCTGGCGCAAACCATTAACGATTAACTTTATCTAAATATAGAAACAAATTTTCGAATTCTAATAAATGGTGAAATATAAATATGATGACACTCATAAAAATATCCTGGAGAAACATCTGGCGAAACCGGAAGCGGAGTCTTATCATCATCATGGCATTAGTCTTCGGTTTGATTGGAGGTGTGTTTTCCGCTGCGATCAGGCTGGGGGCAGAAAATCAACGATTCCGCGAATCGGTGGAGAACCAGATTTCTCATATTCAGATACATCACTCCCAGTTCATTGCCAATCCGGAAGCACGTTATCGCATTCCGGACGGCTTCACATTGACCGATGAATTACTGCAACACCCGGATATCAAGATAGCTTCTCCGCGTACGGTATTCGACGGCATGATCGCAACGGCAAACCTGAATGCCGGTGTGAGAATTAAAGGCGTCGATCCGGAAATCGAATCAAAGACCACGTATCTCGAAGACCTCATCGTTGAGGGGACATACTTTACCGAAAAGGGACGACTCCCGTCGGTGATAGTCGGAAGGAACCTCGCCGAAGATCTTCGCGCAGATGTCGGTTCACGAATTGTTCTGACTTTCCAGGATGTTGAAGGTGAAATAGTCAGCGCTTCGTTCAGGATTGAAGGATTATATGTAGTTACATCCAAACGATTTGAAGAAAGGAATGTATTTGTGAATGCTTCCGATCTCAACGGGCTCATCGCCGACAATGAAGCGGTAACGGAGATTGCGATAGTCCTTCAAGATCCGGATAAGTACCGGGGAGTCGCGAACGAACTCAGGGAAAAATACGCCGGTCTGCAAATTCGCCACTGGGCGGACATCGACCCCAGTCTTTTTTACGCTCTGGAATTCCTCGAACGCAATCTGGTGTTTTTAGTCGGCATTATCATTCTCGGTGTCTCGTTCGGATTGCTGAATACGATTCTCATGTCTGTACTCGAACGTATAAGAGAGTTGGGAGTCCTCATGGCGGTGGGTATGAAAAAAGCTAAGGTGTTCGGTATGGTAGTGCTTGAAACAACGATGCTTTCTTTAATCGGTGGCGTTCTCGGACTTACGTTGTCTTTCGGATTGGTGGAATACCTCAACCGGCGCGGTGTCAACCTTGAAGGTTTTGGAGGAGAAGGATTGGAGGAGTATGGATTTGCCTCCATTGTTTATCCCGAAGTAGAGCCGACATTTTATTTGCAATTGGCATTAATAGTAGTGGCATTTGCAATTCTTGCGGCGCTTTATCCTGCCTGGAAAGCCACACGGCTCGTCCCGGCAGAGGCGGTGCGGCAGGAATAATTTGGAGTGCGGCAGCCACGCTGCCGCTTTTAATTCGCAACCAAAACCATTATTAGATAAAATTGGGAAATATTGCTAACGACAATAGAAAACTGGAGCGTGGCTCCAGCACTCAATAAATAAATATTATCCATCAACAAAAACAATGAGAACTATGAAAACAGTAATCAAAACTACGGATCTGTCAAAGATATATAACGGAAGCGCGGCGGAGGTTCACGCGCTGAAAAATGTTAGTCTTGAATTCAAACAAGGCGAGTTTACCGCGATCGTCGGTCCGTCCGGAAGTGGGAAGACGACATTCCTCAACGTTATCGGCGGTTTGGATAAACCGACCGAGGGACACATTTACATCGACGGTGTCGATCTTGCCACGATGAAGGAAAGCAAACTATTCGATTTCCGTTTGCGACACATCGGCTTTGTGTTCCAGGCGTATAACCTCATCCCCGTACTCACCGCAATGGAGAATGTCTCGTTCATTATGCTGCTTCAGAAGCGTTCGAAAGAGGAGATGGATCGGCGGGCTAAGGAGATGCTCGAGCAGGTCGGACTCTCCGATAAGCTGAATGTCAGGCCCTCGCAGCTTTCCGGCGGACAGCAGCAGCGCGTTGCCGTTGCACGGGCACTGGCGTCGAAACCAGACTTCGTGCTTGCCGACGAACCGACGGCAAATCTCGATACTCAATCCGCATTCAACTTACTCGACATAATGGCGCGACTTAATAAAGAAGAAAACGTTACAATGATCTTTTCAACCCACGATCAGCGGGTTATCGACCGGGCAAACAGGGTGATCAAACTGGTTGACGGTGCGGTGGATAATGACGAAGAGTTTGAGAGGTAGTTTTTGGTTTCGAGTTTTTTGTTTTGGGTTTCGGGTTTACAGTTTGCAGTTTACAGTACGAGCGGGATTCCGAAATAAATGAGTTGATATTTTTTACTGTTCGTCTTTAATAGCAGGTTGGCTCATAGTGAGCACATAATTATCTCAGGAATAAGAACATGAATAAAAGATTATTGTGGGTTACCGTCTGCCTTATAGTGATGTGGGGATCGGGACTTTCATTATCCACGAATGCAAATACACAGGGTGTTCACCCTGGTATTCAACACTCTATTGATTATGATCATTGGGCAACATTCCTTCATCACCAAATGCTTGAGTTCACGGATAACGAGAATATTCCGAACGCCGTGATAACTTTGGTATCAAGAGATGATATTCATCTTCTTGAAGTTTATGGCTATGCCGACATGACGGACAACACCCCAGTTGACCCGGAGCAGCACTTGTTCCGTGTCGGCTCGGTATCGAAATTGTTAACATGGGCAGCCGTTATGCATCTCTATGAACAGGGTAAGGTTGACCTTGATGAGGATATCAATAATTATCTTGGCATAGATTTAAATTTCAAGCTTAAATATAAAACAGACAATCCCGAACCGATTACGCTTAACCATCTCTTAAGCCATACCGCTGGTTTCGAAAATATTTATGAAGGGCTCTTTTTGTTCACGCCTCAACCTCCGTTGCGTGATTATTTGTTGCAGCAGGTTCCCGCACGTATCTTTCCACCCGGTAAGGTTGTAGCATATTCAAATTACGGTACATCGCTGGCGGGATATATTGTGGAACAGGTAAGTGGTATGAGCTTCGAGGAGTATGTCGAAGTCAATATCTTCGAACCCCTTGGTATGCATAACAGCAGCTTCCGGCAGCCATTGCCTGGTGACCTGGAAGCGTGGATGGTGAATGCGTACCGGTGGGTGGATGACGAATTTCTTCCCGGGAAATTCGAACACATGCCCTCTCCGGCAGGCGGTATAAGTACTTCAGCTCTGGATATGGCTCTGTTTATGAAAGCAAACCTCAATCAAGGAGAGAATTCCTTTGGGTCTTTTATTCAACCGGAAACCCTCTCTAAAATGCATTCCACACTTTTTGAATACCACCCTCTTACAGGAGGCATGGCACACGGTTTTATGGAGTGTAGTATCAACGGTCAGTGGGTTGTATTTCATGGAGGAAGCAGCAGCATATTCGATGCCGGATTGTATTTGTTTCCCAATCTCGATGCGGGAATTCTAATTGCCTACAGTGGGGGGGATTATTTGGGACACAACAAAATACTGCATGATTTTCTAAATGAATTTTTCCCGGTCGAAGATGAGCCCGAAATCACAGACGTTCCGGCGCTCTATGAACCAGAACTCCGGGAGGTAAGGGGTGAATTTCATCAGAGTCTCCGTTCGGTGAGCGGTGAATCAAAATTGCTGAACCTTGTATTCGGAAGTATGCATGTGAGAAATAAAGGAGAGAAGGAATTGGGAGTATGGGTGTTCGGGCAGGATTTTGTGTTTCTGGAAGTGGCTCCGGGAATTTATAAAAACACCGAACCCACTCATACCTATCCGTTCGGTCCGATGAACTACATCGTTGCTGCCAAAGCTCCCGACAATAAGCTGATGCTCACCACCGACGGACCCGTGACCTTTATCAAGGTATCCTGGTATGAAGGGTTGACTTTTGTAGGGTTCATAATGATTCCGGCACTGATACTGGCGATAGGGAGTTTATTATTTTTCTTTGGTAGATTTGTGTACCGGAAAGTTCGGAAACCGGAAAGTCCACAGGTAAATACCCGGACCACACAACACCGTTATGTTAATGCCCATGCAGCGACTTTTTTACTGTTGGTTATTTTAATGGTTATTAATAGTGCTCCCGATCCCGTGCATAGTTATCCACCATCGTTTTTTGGAGAACGGAGTGTAATCGATATTGTCCTGGATATTTTGCCGTTCATGATTTCTCTCTTTGGCATCGTAATACTTGTAATTGCAGTCAATGGCTGGAGAAAAAAACAATGGAACATTCCGGTGAGGATATATTATAGCGTTTATGCCTTGTGGTCAGTCGGAATAATATGGTTTTTTTATTATTACAATTGGTTTGGATTATAATCGGGATATATTGCGGAGCTGAGAATAATTGAAATGATATCAATATCGACTACGATTTGTAAGGACGTTACCCCGACAGTACCTTTGAATTTACCTGTTGTGAATAAGTCGCGATACATATTTAGATTTTGGTGTTGTGTTTAAATTGATTGTCGGGGTAACGTCCCTGCAGAACAATACGATGAATTTATATGAAAATCTTTGACAAAAATACTATCGAAACAATCGCAAAGATCATGGCCGATAGTTTCAAGACGGATCCGTTAAATCAGGGATTGCTTAGCGGATTATCAAAGAAAGATGAATTGCTGCGTGCTCATTCTTTAATTCATATTGATACTGCAATCAAGGCAAATAGTTTACAATTATTGGATGGGAATCCGAAAGCGTTTCTTGTCGGTTTGGACAGCAATAATGAAAGTGTATTACGGGATATCCGGATGGTTTTAAGGGTATACATAAAAACGTTCACTATGCTCGGATGGCGGGATATAAAAACCATAGTTTCGAATAATAAGAAAGTTAAGCAGGTTGTAAATTTCAAATGGCAAAAAGAATTCATTAACAGCAGATATTACCGTATAAAAATAGTCGCTGTTGATAAAGAGTTGAGAGGGACCGGAGCATTCAGACGTCTTGTAACTCCGGTGCTCGATCAGTGCGATGAATCAAACATACCGGTAGTACTCGAAACACATAATTATAACAATGTCGGATTGTACGAACATTTCGGTTTTAAATTGGTAACTACAATT
>PWTU01000195.1 GCA_003562775.1 Ignavibacteriales bacterium | reverse complement strand
TTACAACTGTTGACGACCTGCGGCGCTCGGAGGTACAAATAAGCCAGGGCCTTTCGTGGGAGCGAACGGCTCAGGATGTGGCTTGGGAGTTGATTCATAATCCCCGGGTAAACGGAATGTCGAGATGTTTTGCAACCATTGTCTCCTTCAATACCGAAGGCGCTGTTGTAATCTCAAACCAGGATAGCGACCTGCATGCCGAAACAGCTTCGGTCAGACCGAAGGCGCGTCTGTTTTTCGATCCACTTTGCATGGAGCGAATGTGGCAGCAGGGACACCCCGGAGGTATGATCGGATACACCACTTGTCTGGTCGCCGGTATCGTCCGTGAACTTATGCAATCTGAGACCAATGCTGATATCGAGGGTGGCATCCTATCGGGTATTGCCGGGATGCGTAGCCTGCATCATGAAGGATACAAAATGAATGTTACTGAGTACGGGAAAGAAATTTCATTCCCCCTTGAACGAATCGCTGACGTGCTGAGCGAAAGTGAACCGCCATTTGCCGTCGTTGATATACAAGATCCGGTGCGGTTCCTTGATCAGTCAGCATGCGCGGAAGCCCATTCCATAAGCGATGGTTGGTGGACAATCCTTCAGGACCGTTACCGGGACAACCTGGTTCAGGTGGCGAGACAAATTGTGTATGAAGGTCCGGAAGTAGCATTGGCGGATGTTCCACAGGGACGCTTCAAACACTTGTTGACTGTTGACCGGCGGGAAATCGAAGGCTTTCGCAGTATCCACAGCCTCATGAACGAGTATCTCCGGCAGAGACAGCGGAAGCGCCCGCTATCAATAGCCGTCTTCGGTGCGCCGGGTTCGGGCAAGAGTTTCGGCATCAAACAGGTCGCAAAATCATTGTCGAAGGATGAGATCACAGATCTTGAATTCAACCTCTCACAGTTTGAGTCACCAAATGAACTGACGGCTGCGTTCCACATGGTGCGCGACGTTTCCCTTGGAGGTAAAATCCCCCTTGTGTTTTGGGACGAGTTCGATACGCCCCTTGATGGTCAACCCCTCGGCTGGCTTCGTTATTTTCTGTCGCCCATGCAGGATGGAGAATTCCGGGAAGGACAGATCACCCATCCTATCGGTAGCGCCATCTTTGTTTTTGCCGGGGGCACGTGTCACAACATGGAGCGTTTCGGCGAAGGACTAACAACAGAGATGTACCGCATATGCAAAGTCCCCGATTTTATCAGCCGCCTCAAAGGATACGTCAATATTTTGGGGCCGAACCGACAGCCGGCATCAACGGATAATCAGGAAATGGCAGATCCTTATCATATTATCCGTCGCGCCATCCTTCTCCGTTCACTTCTGCGGCTAAATGCTGATTTTATCTTAGAATACCGGGATGGGATAGAACATGTGAATATCGATCAGGGCGTCTTGCGTGCATTTCTTGAAGTAAGCAATTTCAAACATGGTATTCGCTCCATGGAATCGATCATTGCCATGAGCCGGCTGGCAGGCAATAAATCATTTGCACGATCAAGCTTGCCGGCAGAGGCGCAATTGAACCTGCATGTTGATGGGCAGGAATTCCTGGCTCTGGTGCAAACGATTGAACTGGAGGGTGACCTGCTGGAGAAACTTGCTGAGCTGCACCACAGCATGTTTTGCGAAGAACTGAGAGAAAAAAAATACAAACCGGGGCCGGTAACGAACGAGAAACATAAAATGCATAGCTCCTTGCGGCCTTACCATGAACTAAGTCCCTACGAAAAAGAGCAGAACCGGCTTGCCGTGCGTGATATCCCCTCTAAACTGGCGTGCATTGGCTATGTGATGATCCCGGCCCGCAGCAACGAACTTCCTTTTGAATTTCCTGAAGATCAGGGGGACCTTGAAAGACTGGCTGAATTGGAGCACGAACGATGGTTGCAAGTCAAACAAGAATCAGGCTGGAGTTATGGGGAAAAGACCGATAAAGCAAACAAAGAGCATGAGGCAATGCTGCCATGGAAAAAGCTCCCGGAAATTCAAAAGAATAAGGACCGTGCTCTTGTCAGGGCTATCCCGAAAATCCTGGCAGGCGCTGGTTATACAGTGGTAAAGTTGCGAGAGAAAGGAAAGGAGAAATGAAAAAATGATCCGAGTGGGCGTAACTGGCCATCGATTTTTAGCTGAAATAGACAAGGTTACTACCGGCGTTGACGCTGCACTTGATATGATCGTGGCTGCATTCAAGAAGCAACCCCTGGCGGTGCTCTCTTCGTTGGCCGAGGGTGCTGACAGGCTGGTGGCAAGGCGCATTTTTGCAAAATACGCGGCCCATCTCATTGTGGTGCTCCCACTCCCAGAGTCTGAGTATATCTTAGATTTTGAAATTTCAGGATCAAAAGAAGAGTTTCACAGTTTTCTCGCAAAGGCTGATAAAATTATTCCCCCGCCGAAGGTCGATACGCGGGATGAAGCTTATGTTACAACCGGACGCTATATACTCGATCATTGCGATGTGATTCTTGCCATCTGGGATGGGAAAGAGGCGCAGGGTATGGGTGGCACCGGTGAACTTGTAACCGAAGCTCGGCGACGTAAGTTGCCGGTTGCCTGGGTCCACGCCGGCAATCGTCAACCTGGTACGATAGAACCCATCTCCTTGGGTTCAGAGCAGGGCAAAATTACGTATGAACGATTCCCGTATATTATGTTCTCTGGCTGGATAAAATGAAACATTTGTAAATATAAAGTTTTGATTTAACACCCGGAAGGAAATAATATTCTCATGCGATGGCTAACTTATATTAAAAAGAAGTGGCGAAAGTATTACTGGAGTGTGGTTGGAATGACAGCATTGTGTTGCGTGGGGTTGGGTTATATAGGATTTGAAAAACACCTTACAGCTATCGGTCAGGAATACTCTTCATGGGATCTTATCTATCGTTCTATTCAACTTTTTGCGCTTGAAGGCGGCGCAGTAACGGGACCTGTCTCATGGGAATTGCAGGTGGCAAGATTATTGGCTCCGGCAACTGCCGCTTATATAGCGGTGAGGGCGCTGAGCCTGATTTTTAGGGAGCAATACAATTTAATCAAAATACGGTTTATTAAAGGTCATGTGGTTATATGCGGACTCGGAAGGAAAGGAATGCTTCTGGCTCAAAAATACCGTCAACTGCAAAATCAAGTTGTTGTTATTGAGCTTGATGAGGAAAACGACTTGCTTGAGCAATGCAGAGGTATCGGTTGTATTGTGTTTATAGGGAATGCAACGGACCGAGAACTACTTCTTAAAGCACGGTGCCATAAAGCCGACTACCTTTTCATCGTGAGCGGCAACGACGGCGTAAATGCAGAGATTGCAGTTCATGCCCGGGAGATGGTCAAAGAGAGAAAAGGCAAAGCGCTAACGTGTATTGTTCACGTCGTCGATCCACAGCTTTGCAATTTGCTGAAGGAACAGGAATTGGTAGCAGGGAGTAATGATGCTTTCCGGTTAGAGTTTTTCAATATCTTTGACAGTGGCGCTCGAATATGGCTGAAACAATACTCTCCTTTCCGAGTGAGAGACGGATCTGCAAAAAGTCATCCCCATCTTCTCATTGTTGGAGCGGGAAAGATGGGAGAGAATCTGTTAGTCCAAGTTGCAAAAAATTGGAAGACATTGAATCCCAATTTCAAGAAAAAGTTTCCCATTACAATTATTGATAAGAAAGCACATTTTAAAAAAGAACTTTTTCACTTTTTATATCCCCGGTTAGAACAAATCTGCGATCTTACATATCTTCAAATGGATATCGAATCTCCAGAATTTCAGCGAGGCGATTATCTTTTTAAACTCAATAAAAAATGTAATGTATCCAGCATTTTTGTCTGTCTTGACAATGACTCATTTGCGCTTTCTACGGCTATGGCTCTCCTTAAGCATGTTAGAAATGAAAGAATACCTATTATAGTAAGAATGACCCGTGATGGCGGCTTGAGTAGACTACTGAAAGATAATAGGAAAGCGGATGAGATATTTTCAACCATCGAATCTTTCGCTCTTCTTGATCAAACCTGTCAGCCGGATATTATATTTGGGGGTACCCATGAAACCATTGCCCGGGCTATTCATGAAGAATATTTGTCTAACAAGAAAGAAATGGGAGAAACCCCAAAAACTAATCCTTCCATTGTGAGCTGGGAGCAATTGCCCGAACACCTAAAAGAGTCAAATCGCCGCCAGGCTGATCATATCGGCGAAAAACTCAGAAGCATTCAATGTGGAATAGCCCCCCTCAACGACTGGGACGAACAATTGATCAATTTTGATCAGGAAGAGATCAAGAAGCTGGCAAGAATGGAGCATGAACGATGGCTCTCGGAACGCAAACTCGAAGGTTGGAGATCGGGACAAAAAAACATCGAGAAAAAAACGACTCCTTCACTCGTACCTTGGGAAGAATTGTCCGAGAAAGACAAAAAATATAATTTGAATGCGGCAAAAAAATTACCTGTTTTCATGGCTAAAGCTGGACTCAAAATCTTCCGACTGAAAGAAAATAAAATAGAGTAGGATCCCAAAAGAGGATCATAAACAAAGAGAACTGCAGTTTGTAATGTAACATTTGACGTATAAGGTATGGACAGCGGTTGATATATCTATGGATTAAATACCGAAAAAGAATTATTGTTTCAACGCGTGACCCGAATACTCCGGTAGTGTTCGGTAAGTTAGATGGGGCGCTACTATGATGTATCATAAGACAAGCTCTTGGTTAATCCAAGAGCATAATATAGAAAGAACACATATAGGAGAATACCATGAAAACATTTAAAACAAGCTTTATATACGTTGCGTTGATCATTAGTATCTGTCTCCCCTCAAGTTTAGTCGGGCAGGAAACCGAGGAAATACCCTCTCATGAAGGTTTCTTCTTGCGATTTCTGGCAGGTGGCGGACCTGGTAGTATGATTATTGATGATGTTCTTGGCAGTGAGTTGAGTGCTAAAGCAACAGGTGGTTTGTTTCATTTCCAGATTGGAGGAGAAATATCTGAGAATCTGGTATTATTCGGCGATTTGGGGGCGTTCACTTTCTCGGGTCCTGAGGTGAGTTATCAAAGAGAATCTTTCACGGCGAAAGATACGGAGATAAGTTCCTTCGCTATTGGAGTCGGTCTCACATACTATATAATGCCCAATAACATGTACCTCTCTGGCAGTCTACTCATGGCTCAGGGTAAACTCAAAGAGCCGGGTTTTGAGGAAGAGAGTCAATGGGGACCGGGAATTCTACTCTCTATCGGTAAGGAATGGTGGGTCGGGAAACAATGGGGGTTGGGTGTAGCCGGATTTTTCGAACTCCACATGTTGGAGAGCAAAGAAGATGCATGGGGCTATAAGACGGACATCAAGAACCAGATTTTAGGAATTGCCTTTACTGCTACAATGTATTAATAAAAGCGGAAATTATGAAAAGCAAACACTTTATTTTATTAGGAATTGTCTTAATCATAGGACAATTTGTTGTTCGTATAACAGCAGATATGCCGGTAGGAATCTATACAAATCTTGATATGGCATTAGATATATTACTTCTTATTGGATTTTTGTTAATTTTTGTGGGCATAGTATATGCGATTGTAACAAAGCTAAATAAAAAGTGAGTTTTATAAAAGTGGGAGTTGACGTGTACATCTATCGCTTGCAGACAGGTGAGTATGCGGAGAGTATAAGGATGCTGTATTTGAAGTGATATTAAACCAAAACCTCAAACAACTCACCGTTCGGGGTTTTTAAAAGAGTTCTATTGCAAGTAGTGTTAAATTTAATCTGATTCGACGTAAATCGACCTAAAGCCAACTACGGTCCTCGAAAGGAACGTTACTTTCCGTAATCCAATGGCGTTTTCTGGAAAATTTTTTCCCCGGAAAAATTCTCCCAATCAAACGGCTAAATTCTAAAAAACACAGGCCATATCTTCCTGTGGTTTTTTATATCACGGCATTAATGTCATCTTTTTAATCGTTGGATGAATCGGACAAATTTGGTTTAAAATCCGAGTTAAAATACCATATTAAGAAAGGTGAAATAACGGAGTGATTGAGACCTTTATAAAATCAGATGGATGTCTTAAGCCGACATGGTTCGATATAATTTACCAACCTAAACAAGATTCGAGTTTTCGTCCTACGTGGTACCCCGACAGGGACGAAAACTCGAACTTTTATAGGTTCGAAATTCACGTAGTTATGCTGAAAAGAGGACGCGGGGAGCTTGTATGGACCATCAGTCGAAGAGAAGATTACGGAGAAATAGATTTGTCGATGGATGCGGAAGAGCGGTTAAAGGATTTCTTTGAAATCCCTGAAGATATACATTCCGTGAGGATCCATGCACGTATGGATAAGCAGTCACTGGCGTTCCGGTATAAAAAGATGATGAAAGTGTTGAAGCGTGGTAGAGCGGACTGATTAACTACTTTTTACTCCCGTGCTTTTTCTTCGGTTTCTCTTCGAGTTTATCACGAAAATGGTGCCCAACAAATAATCGTACACCAATCTTTCTAAACACCCATCCGCGTTATTCAATGAGTCCCACAACAACTGGCTTACAGGTAGGTTGATTCCACATACATTGAACTATAGACGACTGGATTACTCGCAAACGACGGTATTATTCAGGATGAAATAGTGTATTTCTGTGAAAAATTTCAACAAACTTATTTGACAAACAAATAAAAAATTGGTATAGTTATTTACAATTTTTCTTATGATTTAACATAGCGAATTACCGCGATGACCGTGGCTCATCCACATGACGTCAGTGTAACGACCGTCGGAGAGCAGCTCAGCACATTATCTGGAACCGATAGTAAAAATTCGGATAAGCCCGAACACTAAATTTCCATACAGTGTTTGGGTTTTTTATTTTTTGTTGAGCGGGATCCTTGATGTAAATTTCGATGAATATAAATGATTCAAACAAACTTTTTAATCATATATTAGGACTATTATGAAACAAACCATTCGATTTACGTTCAACGGCCGGCCTGCGGAGGTGGAAGTGGAGGGTAATGAATCACTTCTCTGGGTCATACGGACCCACCTGAACCTGACAGGTACTAAGTTTGGTTGCGGGTTGGGCTATTGCGGCTCATGCGTTGTCATCGTTGACAACACCGCAATAAGAAGCTGCATGGTTA
>PWTU01000268.1 GCA_003562775.1 Ignavibacteriales bacterium | reverse complement strand
GTTCTAACAGATCGATAAATTCAGATGACAGCCGGTCACGGTCAAAATGCGACTCCGCAAGTTTTCTTGCGTTCAAACCCATCTTTTTTCGTTCGTGTGGATTTTCCACAAACCAAACAAGTGCCTCCGCGAACGCTTCGGGATTTTCAGGTTCGACTGCTATCCCGCAGTAATTTCGTGTGATCAGATCTGCAATCCATCCGGGATAGTTATTCAAAACCGGTAATCCACTGGCGAGATAATCAAAAAATTTGTTTGGAGATGTTCCATAATAAAATGCCGGAACATTAGCCAATACCATTAAGCCGATGTCGACATTGCTCAATAAACCTGCTAACTCTTTTTTGGGTATCGGATCCATAAAAATACAGTTCGATAGATCCTGACGTTTAGCTCTTTCGATCAATTCGGATTTCCTTTGTCCCCTCCCAACAAATAAAATCTTTATATCAGTCCGCCCCATATGTATTAAACTCTTGGCTGCATCAAGAACCGCATCCAAACCATTTGCAATACCATGAGCTCCGGTGAATACTGCGACGGTATCACCGTTTTCAATGCCGTCTTCGGACAATGTCTTTTCCTGTCCCTGTTGAAAAAGATCGAGATCCGATGCATTCGGGATCATAGTTACCGGTAAGGATGCTCTACTTCTCCGCTTTATTCCCTCGACTATTCCCGGAGATAAACCTATGCAGGCATCTGCCTTTCTGTAGGAAAGCGATTCAAGAAAACTCATAGCTCCGAGAAACAACGGATTCTTAATTACGCCCATTTCTCTCGGCAATTCAGGCCAGAGATCGCGCACCTCAAATACAAATGGTTTCTTTCTGAAAAACTTCATGACAATGCCGGGAATACCGGCCGTTAACGGTGTCGACGTCGCAAAAAGAAGATCGTACTCAAGTTTTAACGCTATTTTTATGCCGCGGAAACCGTAACGTATGAATGCAAGACCGCGTTGAATGAAATTATAATAGTTAAATTCCTTAATCTGTATCTCTATTATATTGATCCCGTCGATAGTTCCGTATTTATATCCCCCTCTTATTTTTCCTTCAAAATTTAGTTTTCCCTTCCGTGAGCCGCACACTATTGTCACCTTATGGCCCCGTTCGAGTAACCGCCTTGCCATTTCATATGACCGGGTACCGGATGTATCGTTGCGTGTGTTGAAATATAAATGGTAATAAAGGATGTGCATGGGGGTTCGGGTTACAGGTTTACCTTCGGTGATCAAAAAACGATTCAGGTTCCAAGTTTCAGGTTTACCTTCGGTGATCAAAAAACGATTCAGGTTCCAGGTTTACCTTCGGTGATCAAAAAACGATTCAGGTTCCAGGGTTCAGGGTTCAGGGTTCAGGTTTTGTGTTTTGAATACTTAACAACCCCAGTGTCATTCTGAGGAATCCCGTCTTGGGCAAGTGATCCTTCGTACCGCTGAAGCGGTTCTCAGGATGACAACAGCAATGTACGAGCGACTCTCCCGAGTTGCGTAACGATACGAAGCATCGTTTGATGAATTATGCGGTGTTTCACACCGCATATACTGCTCTGTGGAGCAGTTTGTAAATATACGTAAGTTAAGATACAGAAGCTGGAATCCCAATACGTTTTACATTAACAATACTGGATTCACCATGAGGATCAGGGCTCAATTCAATGGTTATTTCACGATTCTCCGTAGAAACGCTCAATAAGTTTACATGCTTTTTTACCGTAATAACTCCTGGACCGAGTACGGTATAAAACACGGCGCTTGATGCTTTAGTCACTATCTCGAGAGAAAGTGCTGGCTCTTTGTAATAATAATACGGCGACAACCAGCCGCGGGGAGATTGTTCATCCGCAGATATGAGAGATGCCTCGATATTCTCATTTAACGAGCCATAATGAATCTGATATTCTTTACCGCCCGGGTATAGGATTAATCGACGATCCGTATCATCCCAATGATGTTGTAAATTTAAGAATAGCCAGTGGAGCCTGTATCTGTGTGGAATTTCCCCCCATAATTTATCAATGATTATCCAATAATCTTCATTACATCGTAGGATTCCCCTTCTATATTGAACAGGATCATTTAGTCTGTGATAACCGTCATGGGTACCCTCAAAATATCGAAACTCTTCCTCGTCATTCACCTGATCTTGAAAAACTTTACCTTTTACCCAAGGGAATGAAAGAAACCTGCCGTATGAATCCATCTGATCGAGATCATCGACGGTAAGGGTATTATGATACCTCGTCATTCCTGGTCCTTTATCCCATGGAGGAGGTGCATTATAACTGTACGAACCGGGGTCGATTGCAATATTATATCCGTTCCACCAGATATCAACGTGGAGCATATCTCCCTGTCCCGGTCGATAGATATGTTTTCCGCAACGCGTAAACAAAAATCCGTTTTTTGTTCTTAATGTATAATAACCTGTCTTCTTTAATTGGAGATTATACTTCTTTTTCTTAATAACAGGTGCATTCATTGATTCAGGTCCAAATAACCAGAGCAAATCTTCATCCCACGGACCTTCGGTATATATTCGTTTCCGATCAACCAGATAAAAAGATGATTGAAGCACCGGTCTGTAATCACGATAATTACAATTCGATAATGGAAGGATTAAAGCGCCGTCGTTTGCGCCGTAGCTCGGGAGTTGTCCGGTTTTTTCATCCTGCAATTGATACAGAAATTCCGTCGCTTTACGAAATTTTTCCTTAACTTGCTCACTAAAATGCTCACCATTTAACTCACCCAGTCGAATAGCCCATATGAGATCATGTAACGCTAATCGGTGGTAGTTAACTGAATTCTGAGTAAATGCTCCTTCTTCATTGAACAGCTAGAGGGTCAGTTTTTCTATTAACCGCTTCCCTTTTTGTCTACATCGTTTGGCATTTTTAAATTCCGGGAATAAAACACCGATTGTCCATAACCCGACCGCTTCGCTTATACCATGGTTATTTTTCTGACTCAATGCATATCCGATATTCCTTTCGATCCTTATACCCGAGAAATAGATCATTTTTTTGAGTTTATCGACCCGTTCGGGGGTGGAATACGATGAATCGAAAAAACCGTACAAGCCCCAGCACCATGCCATGACACGGAAGGTGGTTTCCTGGCCGCATTTCCAGTTCACACCGTTATTCGGTAAATTATTTGCCCGCCAGTCCTCTACCAATTTCCAGAACAGATCGGGATACTTTTCGTCGTTCGTTATCCAGTATGCTCTGACAAGATCGTACACAAAGCCGAATCGGCTCAGTTCCCATACTACTTTTATATCACCGCCATCGAAATCACCTATAGTGCTCCAATGTGCATTCTGGGGGTACCTATTAGTAGAAGTATAATTTTTATGCCAATCTGGGGGAAAACCGGTATGCAGCTTGAGATGGGAGAACAAACGAAAATATCCGCTCTTCAAATCTTTAACACTATTAAATAATCCTGCATCATCCCATCTCAATAAGTAACTACGGTATGAATCTTTATCGGTTTGAGTAAAAAAAAATCCGGGGAAGTTTTTTAATCTGTGTTCTTTGTAATTTTCTGTATTTACATTTCGTGGTCGGGAAAGAATGTTCTCCAATGAGTATTGTTCCCAAGATCCCGGTTTGGTCTGATATTGCAATATACCACTCTTGATCTTGAGGTAATACCAAATCCTGTACACTAGCCAACCGAAGCCGAGGTATTTGAGAATGTACAGGAGTAATGTGAGGTTTTTTTTCATAGGTGAACTGTTGTTACATAACAACCACTCGAAATAGCGGTGTCATTCTGAGGAGTCCCCATCACCAACAGTGTCATTCTGAGTGAACGGAGTGAGCGAAGAATCCCATTCTAAGCAAGAACCCCCTCCCTCACCTGTTTCACCGCCTCAAACGTTGCACGGGTCACCATCTCCATACTTTCCCATGGAATCAGAGGCGCACCGCCGTTCTCAACACGGTTTATAAACGCAGCTATTTCTTCCCCATGTCCCTTCATCTGCTTCCACGATTTCATCTTTTTGAAATTTCTAAACCCATACCCCTTCATTAGCTTGAAATTATCAAGTTCGAGTATTCGTTCGTCACTAAATACAGTTAATTTCTCTTTTGGATATCGCTTGTTTCCATTCGCAAAATAATGAATGGTCCCGGTCGAACCATCTGTGAAAGATAATGTAATCGTGACTTTATCTTCCCGTAACCGTTGTGGATCTTTCCCTCCGATAGCAACTGCCTGGACCGAATTTATTGGATAACCTACCACAAAATAGAGTAAATCTATAAAATGACATACCTCACCTATTATTCTTCCCCCACCGATCTCCGGATCGATTGTCCAGTGATCGGGCGGCAGCGTTCCAGCGTTAACGATATAAACAGCGGTTAACGGTGATGAGCGCTGCGTAAGCAGTTCACGCATTTTTTTAGCATATGGCGAAAACCGTCTATTAAAACCAACGAGTAATTGTCTATCACCCACTTGCTTATACGCAGATTCAACCTCCGCAAGCTGCTGTTCATTAATTGCGAGGGGTTTTTCCACGAATACATGTTTCCCGGAAGAGAGTGCTTTAATCGTTAAACCAGCATGACTGTTATGACGGGTTGCAATAAAGACAGCATTGATTTCAGGATCGTTCAAAATTACATCTGCATCGCTTGTAAATTGTTCGAACCCGAATTTTCTTCCCGAAATCGCAGCAGCAGTACCGCCCGTTGAAGCAATTGTTTTTAACCGTACACCATCTTTTTTCAGTATGGGAAGAATTACCTGGGAGGCAAAATTCCCGGCACCGATTACACCAATGACTGATTTTTCATCAGGGGGTGATTGGACTTTCGCACGATTGATGACAGTCTTTTCACCATTGTCAGTTGAGGTAGAATACCGCAATATAATCCCAAGCTGCGATCTATCCTCCAACAGACTTTCATACGCTCTTTGTGCATCTTCGAATGGATATCTTGCAGCAATAAGTGGCTGTACATTCAGTTTTCCCCGTGCAATTAGATCAAGAACCGCTTCGAAATTGCGCCGTGCCGTCCAGCGTACAAAACCATATGGATAATCTTGTCCTTTCTGTTCGTAATTTACATCATATCTTCCGGGTCCGTACGAGCATGAAACCTGGAATGTCAGTTCCTTTTCGTAAAAATCAGATCTGTTCAGTTCTAATCCTGTCACGCCTACAAGAACGAGCTTCCCTCGTTTGCGGCACATTTGAGCCGCTTGACGCACCGGATCGCTGCTCGTTGTCGATGCAGTTATAAGAACCGAATCAACCCCATTGTTCCGGGATAATTTCATCGCTGAATGTACCGGATCCGATTCATTTGATAAATTAAGAATTTCCGCTCCGAATGCAGACGCTAACTTCAGCTTGTTATCATCAAAATCAATTCCCAAAACCCGGCAGCCGTTTGCGGTTAATAATTGCACGGTGAGAAGACCGATCACCCCCAAGCCGATAACCACCACATTTTCACCTAACTTCGGATCGGCGAGACGGACACCCTGCAGTGCAATAGCACCTAATACGGTAAAAACTGCTTCTTCATCGGTAACATTGTCCGGCACTTTTGCACATAGATTTTGTGCTACATTGACAATTTCCGCGTGCGAGCCGTTTGAAACGACCCGATCGCCTATACTGAAACCCTCGACACCATCACCGATTTCCAACACCGTCCCCACATTCGAATATCCAAGAGGAATCGGAGTGTCGAGCTTTGAACGCACAGAGTTTAAGGTAGAGTAAACTCCATCGGTTTTAATTTTATCGATCACCTGCTTTACTTTTTCCGGCTGGGACTTAGCTTTCGATAACAGGTTCGATTTGCCGAACTCGAGAAGCATTCTTTCTGTGCCGGATGAAATAAGACTGGCTGAAGATTTAATAGTCATCGATCCTCTTTTGCATTGAGGGATCGGTACCTCTATCAGATCAATCTTTCCGTTTTTAAAGCTTTGAAGAACTTGTAACATAATATAACAGTTATAAATTATTGTGATTTTTTGTTCATATTAATTGGCGTTTCTATCTTATTTATTATCTCGTTATATCCAATGCATTAAGAATTTTTCCCCAACTATTTTCAATATCGTGATTCGCCAAGATAGTTTTACGTGCATTTTCTCCCATTTGTTTTCTCTTTTCGTTGTCCTGAAATAATGTTAAAATGGCTGTACCAAGTTCGGTAATATTACCGGGATTAACTAAAATTCCATTCATTCCATCTACTATTACCTCAGGAATAGCACCTACCGGTGTTGTAATAACAGGTAAACCATAAGCCATAGCTTCTAACAGTGCATTTGGCAATCCTTCCTTATAGGATGGTAATACAAAGATATCGGTTTCAAGGAACGATTTATTCTTCTCATCTCCGATAACCCATCCTCGAAATTCAAAAAACTCAGTTAGGTTCAGGGCGGTTACTTTTTTTCTAATACTTTCTTCGGCAGGCCCTCTACCGCAGACGAGCACTCTAAATTCACCTAATCTTTCTCGTATATTGTTCATTGCCTCCACTAAAATATCTATACCTTTATTATCATTTATCCATCCCATAAATAATATTTTAAATAATGGATTTTTATGCTGCATGCCGTTCGTTGATTAATAGCCCTATTTCGAATTATGTTAATTGGTATACATTGGATAGTACGTTTGAATCGTATCCGGTCCCTGCATTACAACGGCGTTTGTGGCTGGCATTTAAAAGAGTTATAAAATATGCGGAACTTTTATATTCGAAAAAGGTTGATGGGGTATTGATATTTACAAGCGCACACTACAGTTTTTTTGAAAAAGGGTTGATGGTTTTTCTTGCACGGTTATTTAATAAAAAAGTAGTTCTTAGTCCGAGGTCGGGATTGATCGAGAATGATATTAATAGGTCACTCATCAGGAGATGGTACGTAAAGTCGGTTTTGCAGAATTCACATATTATTCTTTGTCAGAGCGAAAGCTGGAAGAGATTATTTAAAGACTTATCAAAACTCGATGATAACAGATTTACTGTTATATATAATTGGTTAGATGTTTCAAATTATCCATATAATAACGGCATGCAGCATAAAAATCCATTATTTAAAATATTATTTATGGGATGGATAAATGATAATAAAGGTATAGATATTTTAGTGGAG
>PWTU01000099.1 GCA_003562775.1 Ignavibacteriales bacterium | reverse complement strand
GGTCATTTGCGTAGCGCCCTCTCAGGCTACATTGTCGAGTCGCTTAGCATAAATCCGTTTCCAGACTTAAACCGACTCCTCGCTACATGGTTTGAGAGTTCTACCATGCTTGAGACTTGGTTAGTTCGCTGCTAACCTCACTCAAGTAGAATCAGAACAGTTTAGCTTGGCGCTCATTTCATCAGCAACATCTTCTTTATGTTCACATAGTCGCCGGCAGAGATACGGTATATGTACACGCCGCTTGATACCGGGTTACCCGCATCGTCACGAGAATCCCATACCGCTTCATACATACCCGCAGCATAATGTTCTCCTGAAATCAAGGTTGCAATTCGCTGTCCGAGCATATTATATACCTCAAGGTAAACAATCGCCTCAGATGGCAGTCCAAACCGTATAGTAGTTGCCGGGTTGAACGGGTTCGGATAATTTTGCTCTAACGAGAATTCGGTCGGAATCGCATTATCTATCTGTTCGACAGATACAATATCACCGGTCTCGAAACTCCTCGACTCAGACCAGTACCCCTCACCGACATGGCTGATTCCACGAACACGCCAGTAGTATGTTGTCCATTTCTCAAGATTGGTAGCCGTGTAGAAGGTATTTGTAATATCATCCCTGTCAACAGCGATGGATGCCGAAAAATCAGGTTCTTCCGAAATCTGTACCCGATACTGAGTGGCTGTCGGTACCGAATTCCACAGGAGTGTAGCATCCGTCACATCGGTTTTTCCGTCTTCGGGACTTACCAACGCAGGGGCTATCGGAAATGCCTGATCCGTTGTAAACTGCCATACATCGGACCAGTCGCTCGTTCCGCCGATATTTGTCGCCCTTACCCGCCAATAATGTGTTGTAAACTCGTCAATTTCATCAACCACTGAAAGAGATGAATTCTCCAGTTCCTCCACATCAAGAACAACAGAGGTGAAATCGCTATCGGTCGCTACTTGCACCTGGTACGTCTCTGTACGTGCTGCATCTTCCCAATCGAGATCGGGACGGGTAGATATACCTTCAGCACCATCCGCTGGCGATGTCAATTGAGGTATCGCCGGTTTTTCGATGATCGTGGTAAAACTCCATACCGATGACCACCCGCTCGTCCCACTTTCGTTGGTCGCGTTCACGCGCCAGTAATAGTTTAGTGAATGTTCGAGATTGGTGACCTCGTACGATGTCTCTGTGATATTGCCGACATTTATAACCGTAGATGAAAAATCGGATACTTTTGATACTTGAAATCTATATGTATCTGCAAGATCCGCCTCCTCCCACTCAAAGGTCAGAGTGATTGGTTGATTTATTGCATTATTTTCCGGTGTCACCAATACCGGTAAGGAAGGGACACCAATTTTCGTAGTAAAACTCCAAACGCCCGACCACTCCCCCTCCCCGAATTCGTTTATAGCTCTCACTCGCCAGTAATAGGTTCTATCGTTATCTAATCCATTCACAGTGTAGCTTGTTTCGATTATGTTATCTTGATCGAAAAAGGTTGCCGAAAAATCCTGGATTGTCGCTATTTGCAACTGATATCGTTCTGTGCCGGGTGAAGATTCCCATGAAAAAGATAATGAGGTAGATTGATTTTCAGCACCGTCAGCGGGTGATAATAATGCGGGTGCCGGGGGAATACCCACAGTTTTAAATTGCCAGACTTCAGACCAATCACTCTGGGTTTCGCCTTCTGTTACCGCTCGTACCCTCCAATAATACGTTATATTTAAGGGTAGATCGGTCAGATTTCGGGTAGTATCCGTAACCCCGGTTTCATTTATGACTGTCGTGGAAAAATCAGGTTGAGTCGATACTTGTACATCATATGTGTGTGCAATATCTACAGATCTCCAAATTAAGGTAACATCTTCCGGTAGATCAGCTGTCCCATCCACGGGAGATACAAGTAAAGGAGCGTCTGGGTGGGGAATTGTTCCCTCGATACCCATATAAATATCATATGGGCTATTCCCTGTAATCCACAACATTGAGTGGTGAGAACCCTGACTCCACAAAGCATGCGTACCATTAATTTGATTGATATCTTCAGGTGATGACCATTTTGTTGTTAATGCACCCCACGTTTCTCCATTATTCGAACTTTGTTTATACCGTAAATCTTGACTATTGAAATCCCACAAACGGACGTCACCATTATGAGCAGTGAGGACATTCCATTGTTTGTTTATCATATCCCCTGGATCGACCCGTTCCCATGTCCCATCGTTATTTCTTCGAGCAACCTCGGTTTGACTATTCAATAATGCAATCCAGGGTTCAGGTACCACAACTGACGTTGATGCCGTGTGCCATGTTAGTCCTGTATTTTCAATCGGACCAAGTGTACCATTATCCCAAATCCGTGCTCGGAAACCTCTATTCGGATCTAAGGTACTTGTGCGATAATTACCCCAAGTAAACAGGATTATTCCATTGTTCAATTCTGATACCGTAACCGACCTGCCATTTGCCCACCAATTGTACGCCGTTGCTAAATCAACCGGAAAACCATCACGTGAAACCCATGTACCATCACTTGTTGTTGAGGATAATGCAATAGGTTTATAATTTGAATCCGTTTCATTTCCATCCGAAACTTTTGTAATAATCCAGGGTTGTTTATTGCTATCTACGAATATAGAAAAATGTCGCGGTTCCACCGGAGAACCATTAAACATAGTAACCCGTACCTTCCAGGTGGCATGACTATATGCTGTTACCTCTGGATCGAATACTATAGTACCGTTCGGTTGAGCTTTACCCCTGCGATATCGTAGATCCCCATCAACCGCACGTATAATATGAAAATATTCACCATCGAAAGCTGTGTTAAACTGAGGTGAATTTGTGGCTGAAAAGATAACGGTCGGATCGGACCATTCAGCTCCGTCCGCGGCTTCTCTGGTACGCCAAACAGCATTATTACCATTTGAATAAAAGACCCATATTCTTTCATATGCTGTATACGGTCCGAAATTATCGAATGCGTACCCTACCGGTTGTTCTGCACTACTACCATCAGAAACTACAAGGCTTTGTAGATCAATCGTTCGTATATTCGACTGAGAGAAGGTAGTAAATGAAAAAACAAGAAGCAGAAGCAGTGGTTGCAGCAGATATCTACGTCGCATAATTAACTCCCTACGTTTGGTTAAGGATGGACAGAAATTTATTTAAATAGCCTAAAAATATTCTTTAAAAAGTAATGTTTTTTAACTAAAAATAGTGTGATTATTGTCACAATTATTAAATATTTGATAAATAAATAAAAACATTGAAATGATTTTTTGAATATTGTAAATTATTCGTTGAAATGCAACATTTAACATAACTCCCGAGATTTTTAACTTATAATCGATTATATTATACCGGTTATCCGTAAATATCATAAAAAAGCCCCACATCTATACAAAATGTGAGGCTTGAGAAAAAGCTTGGGATTTAACCAACATTTATCTTAGCAGTATCATTCGTTTAATTTCCGTATAATTACCCGCAATTAACCGGTAGAAATAAACTCCGCTTGCAAAACGATCGGCCTTAAAAACAACCTCATACGACCCGGCCGGTTGTTCCTCATCTACCAGCGTGGCGACTTTCTGCCCGAGTAAATTGTATATCGTAAGTGTAACCGGTTCGTTACCCGGTATATTATAAACTATAGTTGTGGTGGGATTAAAAGGATTGGGAAAATTCTGTTCAAGAGTATAGCGTACCGGCACATCATTTCGAATATCTACACCGGCAATGACAATTGAGTTCGGTTCGAAGACAAGCGCATTATCCTCAAGTTCACCTTTTCCGACTGCAGATAATCCGGTGATATCCAATGGATATTCCCGTTTCTCCCCGGACCTCCAGACCGTAAGCCGGAGACGCTCGCCGGTTTCCGCACCGAAACTTTCATTCTGTAACAATGTATTCTTCCCCCATACCGTTACCGCAGCTCTTTTATTCAATGCGACACCGCTTCCCACGAGCACACCGTCTGCACTCCATACACCGATCTCGTCACCGTTCAGAAATTTTCCGGATTGAACCAACAGGATAGCACTCGTACCGGTATTTCTTCCGTTGAGAACATAATGTTTCGGTATAAATGTTTCAGTATTATTGTGCCGGATTTGATTACCGCCGGCGAGAAGTTTCAGCGATGGGTCCGATTCCGTAGGATAGATGAGATCTGCATCGCTTCCGACAAAGATCCTATATCCCTGCCCCGGATGTACATAACCGATTGAGTTTACACCGTATTCAGGCCAGTATATCTCTCCCTCATTATTGGTAACAAGCTGCACGGTATGACCGATACTATTGAAAGCATTCTCAACGGGGATTTGTCGATCGAGGATATATGCGGTTAGGTTCCATCCCTTTGACAGGTGTATCGGTGTCTCATCAGGCAATAGCGATAAACCGGTTACCGTTAACGTATCCGCATCATCCATAAAAACCTGATACCCTTCACGGTAATCCCAGTTTCCTATTTCATTTATATTATATGAGGGCCAATATACATCACCGTAGTTATTATTAAGGAGAGATATATTGTCCTTAATTTCGTATAATAATATTTCAATGTCGGTATTATGCGGTTCGACGTACGTCGACACAGTGTTCCAGCCGGGGTTTAAAAACAGGATCTGAGTCTTTTCTCTTGACCGGATGGTAATAGTTACAGTATTCGAAACTTCTTCTGTATTATCGGTAAAGGTGGCAACGGCTTTAACGATATATTTCCCTTCTTCCATATCTACCCAGGAAAATATATAAGGAGATTCCCTGACCTCACCTATTTTTACATCGTTGGCGAAGAATTCAATTCTTTGTACGCTTGCATTTGGTGCTGCCGCACGTGCTTCGATTTCAACAGCATCCTCCTTAAAAAAACGGCCATTTTTATAAGGAGAAATAAGTGTAGCATTAGCAACTTCGATTGCATCGTCAACCCTGATCCTGTTTTCAGGCGATACGGCCGATTCAGTAAAATCCAATCCGGAGTAATATAACGTACCGTTACCGTATATTTCATGATCTAACTGGGTGGAGGATGGTTGTGTATCACCTAGTTTTGTATTGAAGAGAGTTAAAGTACCTCCGTCTCTAATGTGGATGCCCGAAGATTCATTGTTAATAATTTCTCCGGACCGTATTACTGCATTCCCTCGAAATACATCCAAACCAGCGATAGTTTTGTTTGCGTTCTTTATTATTAAGTCATGTATGATTACATCCGCATTACTTCCATATATTCGTATAGGATAACCTTCTTCTAAATCATACCCATCGCTGATTAATCCATATATTTCAACATTGGGCTGTGCTATAGATGCACCTGTATTCTTTAAATTAATATTGAATAGTTTTGCTTCTTCTAAATCTTGGTGAAGATATAAGCCCATTCTAATATCTTGAAAAATTATATTTTCCATATATAATTCTACAAACCAATCCTGCGTGTAACTATCTCCTGTCCTAAACCCAGCACCTTCAGTATCTTGAAATTTTCCATTAATTAGACGAACAACCTCTGCATCCTGTGTCTTCATACCTCTTCGTGCATCGTGAAAATAAAAATTCTTAATTTCAACCTTGCTACCTCTAATATTAGCTTTACCGGATGCATCATACGCAAATTGATATTCTATACCCCAAATCTCAACATCCTCCATATAAACTGTGGGTTTATTACTCTCTGTATAAGACAATGAAATCATACCATGATGATAACTGTCATAAATTAAAAGTCCCTTAATAGTAATATTATCACCCTGTATACCAAATGTGGTATTATCATCTTTTGCTCCACCGCGTATTACGTAGATATCTTCTAAATAAATCCCCTTATATCCAACATTCTCTTGGTGTCTAAGAGACAACGCATTATTTGCCTTGGTGCGCTCCCAATCGGGCTGAGCATTTTCAGCGACATGCCTATTTCCATCAAACACTAATCTCTTTATTGTAATATCATCAATATACGGTTCACTTCTAGCAGTAAATAAAAGGAAAGGTGAGCCATATGGTCCTGTATCTGCCCGCCTTATAATAGCCGAATTGTTAAAATCTACAATACGCCTCTCTTCCTGTTGACCTGCACGAGGTCCGTACATTATAGTGTGTAGTTCTGTTGTTTCAGTTACCTGCTCGCCAAATATTGTCATACCATTATGAGTATAATCTAAGCGTATCACCTCCCTAACCTGGTAAATTCCCACAGGAAATAAAACATCTTTATTATTTACTGCTGCCTCTTCAATACAATTCAATATTGCAATATGATCATTATGATCCGGATTATCCTGTCCACGTGCTCCGAACCATTTCACATTATAATAACTTTCGGTCACCCTCATTATCCATCGGCCTGTACTCGCAGTGCTTGGGACTATCACAGTTCCCCCGTTGTCTGCGGCGGTGCTCGGTTGTACCCATCTAAATACACGTGCTTCACCCCAGTCACCGGCGTTGTAATATCCCAATACAATTACTTCGTCTGAAGCGCCAGGATCGAGGGCCCGTAATTCATCTATTGTATTAACCGTCGTCTGGCTGTGCAAAAAACCGGTATATATTGCGAGTAATAATCCTAGTAATAAAATGCGACAAAGCGGCAGGTAAAAACGATTCATTTCCATCCTTCTGACTAAATTCATATTCCGGTTACATACTTTGATCTGCATCACATAACCTCAATTCCAATGCCAAAATGTGACGTGGCTCAAACGACCGGAATGGGGAAGAATCTCTTTGAAAATCAAATGAATTAACGGAATCATCTAAAGTTCTACATTTAGTGACGGTACCTGTTGTTACTATTGCTTTGTAATATTTACAATAATCCGGTGTAATTTCTTTAATACAGTATGATTAATTAGCGTGTCCTACTTATCATGATCCTCCTGATCAACCACGAGATTCTTCACTCGCTCCGCTCGCTGCCGATGACACTGTTTGTGCTGCGCGGTTACAGCCTCACCCCCTGTATCCCCCTCTTCCCGACTCTGTCGGGACGGAGAGGGGGAATAAAAGGGGGAGAGGGGTTTATCGAGAGCAGAAAACGTGATTACATCTATATCATTACCATGATAGATTATCCCGACAAGTCGGGATTATAATAAACTCAGAATGACATCTCTCCGTAGAGCTTTTTTATTAGTACACCCCTCTGTACTATACC
>PWTU01000368.1 GCA_003562775.1 Ignavibacteriales bacterium | reverse complement strand
GTTGTCATATAAATCAAACCTTTCGGATTATAAGTTGAGGGAATTAACAGCACATCTTAGTATATAATAAATTTTCCCAAAAGGTGCAACTATACGACGTATTTGTTGTTTTCCATAATGGTCTCTTCATTTCCTGTGGCGTAATGCAAACGGGCGAATTTAACATCGATATCCGGTTGCAAAGAAGGAACATACACATAATCCATATGTATTACGTTTTTCGGATTGTTAAATGAGGACGGGCCTGTTATACCGCCGAAATGTTCGCTGCGTCCGAATGCAACATGAAGTCCGAGCTTTTCATCAAGCAGTACGCTTCCCACGGCCGATATTCCGAAACTATCAAGAATTCCCAGCCCCAGTTCGGCAATGTTTCCGTATGCCGGCTCATCCCGTAAAAACGCTTGCCGTTCTTTTGCTGCATCGCCGGCGCCTTCGATTGAGACTGTTCGGTTTTCTTGTATGTGAAAAAGTAATAATTCCTCTCCGAAACGCACCGGCAGTGTTCCAACGGTTTTACTCGGGTTGTTTTCGTTTTCACCTTCGTAAGGTACTATATACGTTTCACCGGACGGTAAATTGCCGGCAGTCCCTTTTTCGCGAATTAGTCCCGAACTTGCATGCGCTTTTCTGTGGCGAAGGTCGAAGAGTACTTCGTATGTGTTTCCGTCGGCTTCGAATTGAACCGTAGCACTAACGGCATCATCGAGACGCTTTTTCAGTGTCATAACCCGTTCGTGTACCTTTCCATAATCCAAACCGAGAGCTGGTATCATTGCACGTGAAAAACCGGGCATCGTAGCTGCACGAAAAGGAAATTTTTTCCCGAGCATTTTCAACGGTGCGGTCGCTGAGTATTCGGTCGGGGCGAGAATAATGTTAGTTTCCCGGAGCAGTTTTTCACGCGATATCTCTTCGCCAAGCGAAGCAAGCATATTTGCCGTTACCGGTTCTTCGACGGTATGAATTTTGTAAAAAATACCGGGGAGTTCGGCGTTGTTGCTCTCGACATTTTCATATAGATAAAGTTCTATTCTATCGAATTTCAGATTTTCACGGATAGCTGAAAGCTGATGGTACCATTCATACACAATGCCGCGCCTTTCCAGCCAATTATGATGATCGGGTCGTCTGTCATTCGGAACATCTGTTATAAGTGCAATGGATTTGTCCGATTCCTGTGGATTAAATACGGACGTTATTAAAGTATGAAGTTCATTATCGGTAAGTTTGGTTTTCATAACAGTAGTACTTAATATTGATGGATTGATGAGATGCATACAGTATAATGAACCTGTCGTTCAAATTCAAACGAGCGTTGCAATTATTCCGGTCAATTACTACATTATTATTATGAATCCTTTTTTAAAAGCATGCATCATATTACATGAAAAGCGATAACGATTTAATACAGGAAATACTTGACGGCAATACGCAGGAATTCGGCGAGTTAGTTCGCCGGTATGAGGATACCGTGTTTAGTTTTGCATTCAAGGTGTGCCGTGATCGTGAAAAAGCGGAAGAAGCGCTGCAGGATACGTTTGTAAACGTATTCCGGAAACTTCATCAATTTGACGGGAAGTCGAAATTCAGCACGTGGTTGTACAGTATAGTGACGAACAATTGTCTGATGAAGAACCGTCAGCGTAAAATCGATGAAGCATCAGTACCTATTCACGAAGAATTCGAACATTATGCCGTTAAACCATCGGAAAGTCCCACACCGCTGGAAACGGTGATGTCGGATGAATTGAAAGAGCAACTGGATGCGGCAATTCTCTCATTGCCGGTCGAATATCGAATTGTATTTGTGCTTCGTGATATGGAAGGTTTATCGGCGCAGGAAACTGCGGATGTTTTAAATCTCTCGGTGGCCGCGGTGAAATCCCGTTTACACCGTGCACGGTCTACGTTACGTGATAAATTATCGGAGTATGTGACAATATGAGTGATCAAAATATCTTGTGTGAAGATGTCCTTGAGCACATATGCGTCAATCTCGACGAGGAATTGAATTCTCCGAATTGTGAGCAAATCAGAGTTCATATAAATGAATGTCCCGATTGTTATGCATACTTAAAAAGTTTAAAAACTACGATAAATCTCTACAAAGATTACCCGTCACCCTGTCCTTCAGAATCTGCGAAACGGTCGATTGAAGAGTCGATTCTAAAGAAGATCGAACCGCTCCGTCATAAATAAAAACAACGGACATTCCCTGAATCCTTATTAAAATGCGTGCATCTAATATGATAACTGAGCGATGCGCTCAACCGTTGGACAGGGTACGCAATGTGAAAGTCTGATCAAACAGTTTCATAAAAGAGTACACCGTATAGTTCGAAAATAGAAAGTATACTTGTTTAGGAGCAAAATGATTCAAAAAAAAGCACACATTGTACAGATTAAGGGAAATACATTTGCAGCGAAAGCAGATTCAAATCATTGGGTAATAATGGATTCAAAAGAGAAGGGTGGTGGTCATGATGCAGGCGCTTCGCCGAAAGAGCTTTTATTGTTTGCAATAGGTGGTTGTACCTCGTCCGACGTTGTATCCATTTTACAAAAAAAACGTGCAAATGTAAAACATTACGAATTACATATTCGCGCAACCGAACGGGATGAACATCCGAAAATATTTACCGAAATTCATATTGAGTATTTATTTTATGGTGATGATTTAAATCCCAAAGATATTGAAAAAGCAATTGAATTATCAACAACTAAATATTGCGGTGTCTCGGCTATGGTTCAGCCGGCGGTTAAGTTAACGTATTCTTACAGAATAGAACCGGCCGAAGCCGGTGCATCGGAATAAAAATTTATCGAAAGGAGTTATGATAGTATGAGTAAGTATGTAATTGAGACAACAGATGCAACTTTTAAAAAGGAAGTATTGGAATCTGAAATTCCTGTCCTGGTCGATTTCTGGGCGCCCTGGTGCGGTCCTTGCCGTATCGTTGCGCCGGTTATAGAAGAACTTTCCGGAGAGTATGCAGGGCAATTCAAATTTGTGAAGGTCAATACCGATGAAAACGGTGCGAGTGCGGCGCAATACGGTGTGATGAGCATCCCGACACTTGCAATATTCAAAGGCGGCGAATTAGTCGATGCGGTCATTGGTGCTGTCCCGAAGAATATGCTCGCACAAAAAATTGATGAACATCTTCAACCGGTGAGTAGTTAATAATGAATGACATACAACAAACTCAATCAAAACCGAAATACAAGTCGTTCCACTACAGTACGAACCTGCGATGGGTGGGTGATCGTGCAGGAATGATGAACGCAGAAGGGAAACCGGAATTTCGAGTTGCAAGTCCGCCGGAGTTTAAAGGTGAGGAAGGCGTCTGGACGCCGGAAGATTTATTTGTTGCAGCTGTTGAAACGTGTACTATGACAACCTTCCTCGCTTTTGCATACCGGAAAAAATTACCGCTCAAATCATATGAGAGCAAAGCAGAGGGGAAGCTTGAATTTGTAGACGGGGGATACCGGTTTACCAGAGTCATATTAAAACCGGTTATCGTGGTTTCTTCGGCCGATGCAATTGATGAAGCACAAAAAATCATCCACACCGCACATGAGAAGTGTCTGATTGCAAATTCGATTCGTGCGGAGGTTGAGATAGAACCGGAGATTTTATACGACACATTCCGATAGCCTGGGAAATGCTGTGACGGGTATAGCTTTGGTAAGATAAGAGTATTATATCTTACTTACCTTGACCATATTCGTTTTTCCCATAATACGCATCGGCATGCCGGCGGTATATACAACAAAACTTCCTTTTTTAATTTTTTTCGAATCGGCTATTTCACTTTCTATATTTTCAAGCGTTGTATCGGTATCCGCCAGACGTGAAATGAGTAAGGGTTTCACTCCCCAAACAAGGTTCAGGCGATGTGCTGTATCTCTGTTTGCCGTCGCTGCAAGGATAATGGCACGAGGACGGTATTTTGCGAGAATGCGCGCGGTTGTTCCTCCATGTGTTATAGGAACAATTGCCGCGGCGCCGACCTGTTCTGAAAGTATACATGCAGCGCGCCCCACCGCCTCCGCAGCTATATCAGTTTGCATCTCGCGTTTTGTTTTGTAAGAGAATGTAAGAGCGGCTTCGGTCTTTTTTAATATGTTGTTCATAGTTCTGACCGCGGCGACCGGGTGTTTACCGATTGACGTTTCAGCACTGAGCATAACAACGTCTGTACAATCGAGCACGGCGTTTGCCACGTCGCTTGTTTCAGCGCGGGTGGCGGTCGGTTTTTCAATCATTGACTCCAGCATCTGTGTTGCCGTAATAACGGGTTTTCCGATTAGATTGCATTTGTTAATAATCATTTTTTGTATAAGCGGTACATCCTCGCTCGGCATTTCGACCCCTAAGTCTCCCCGTGCTACCATTATTGCATCGGCTTCCCGTATGATATCTTCGATTGCATCCACGGCTTCGGGCCTTTCAATCTTTGCAATTATCGGAACATCCCTGCCGCTTTGTAATATTGCACGCCGGAGAAGCCGGATATCATCCGGTGAACGGACAAATGATAACGCAATATAATCGACGCCAAGTGAAAGACCGAGTTTCAAATCTTCACGATCCTTCCTTGTCAAGGTGGGTGAACTGACGCTGACGCCCGGTAAATTGATACCTTTATTCGGTTTGATTATTCCACCTTCGATAATTTTACATATTACTTCATCGGTTTTAACATTTTGAACCTTCAGTTTAATGAGACCGTCATCCAGAAGAATCGAATCATTGTTTTTTACGTCCTTCGGTAGATTTTTATAGGTTGTCGGCAGAATTTCCGGTGTACCTTTAATATTCTTTGTTGTAATGCGGATTGTGTTACCCCGCTTTAATCGAATTTCCGGCTTCGTGAGACTGCCGACGCGGATTTTCGGTCCCTGTAAATCCTGAATAACGGGGATGAAAACATTAAGCTCCTCACCGGCTTTTCGTATCGTTTTGTACATTCTGGTATGATCCTCATGCGAACCGTGTGAGAAATTTAGCCGTGCCGCGTCCATACCTTGTTTTATAAGACGTTTTAACATCTGCAGTGATGCGGTTGCCGGTCCGATTGTACAAAGGATTTTTGTCCGAACAAATGAAGTCGTCCGAATTTTAATCAATATTTTTTCCTTCCCTTTTAATGGTACGTAGTGAGTTTACAATTTCCGGAAGTACTTTCCCGGTTTTCCCGAGTATAGTGACGTCGGCGATTTCAGTAAGCGGAGTAGTTTCAGGATTGATCTCTATAACGAAAGCCCCGGAATTTTTTGCTAACTGAGGGATTGATGCAGCGGGATATACAATCCCGGAAGTACCCAGTGAGAAAAAAACATCCGATCGCTGAGCGGCTTTTTCCGCTGCAATGAATTCATCCTGCGGTAAATATTCCCCAAACCATACAACATCCGGCCGTACTAATCCCTTACATTTAGTACATTTTGGCGGCAGTTCGCCGGCTAAGATCACTTCATCAGAATAATTTTCACCGCACTTAATGCAATAATTGCGTTCTATATTGCCGTGTAGTTCGTATACAACGGTGCTTCCGGCTCTTCGATGTAAATTATCTATATTTTGTGTTACAACAATGACCTCGTCGATTAGCTGCTCAAGTTCTGCGAGCGCCAAATGGCCGGGGTTGGGTTGCGCCTCATGGATAATTTTTTTTCTTGCCGAATACCATTCCCAGACTAATTGGGGATTTTTCATAAATGCATTGAAATTCGCAAGCTCTTCCGGTTTGAATTTTGCCCATAATCCTTCATCGCCGCGGAAGGTAGGAATATTGCTTTCGGCGGATATCCCTGCGCCGGTAAATGCACCGACGACGCGGGCTGTGGATATTGTATCGTATACGAGTTGTGGTATTGTTTCTGTCGTCATTGTAGGTATTATGTGTTAGTTATGGTTTCGGGTTTAAAGTTGTTACTCTGTAGCGTATTCCGGATTCTTCATTCATCGACGTTGTTTTATATCGTCCGTCCAGCCAGAGCTGTGTTTGATCTTTGTAATGTCTGTGAAGCGGTTGTCCCGATTGACCGGTCGGGATGACGGTATATGCTTTTGCCGGGTCAGCCATATCGACGATGAACCGCATTGACGGACCGAGAATATTCTCGTATGGATCATAGAGAAAATACTCACCGTTATTAACCGTAGTGCCTGCGCCGCCGACCGGAAACGGCCCGATGTTTACCACTCTGTTGATCGGTGAGTGTTGACCGAACGTATGTTTGAAAGTAACCCTATGTAAAGCTCCCCATCGCCAGGTTCGGATATCATCGCCCAATTCCCGGTGTAAATATTCCAATGCGTCATGCAAACTCTTGCGAATAATTTCGTCTCGATTTTCACGTCGTGCTGTGTGCGGATTGTTGAACCATTCGGAATCGGGTGAGTTAAGAAGATCGCTTATTGCCCGTATAGGAATATTTGCAAGACCGATGTATTCATAAAAAAGTTCTTCTCCCATTTGCGGTTTAAATGTATTTTCTATTAACTTTACCCAGAAAACGTTAAAGATAGCAGTAGGAACATCTTCGGGACCAAAATAAAAATCCCAATTCCTGAAGTAGCTCAGTGATCGTGAAAGGTCTGTGTCGGTTATTTCGATACCATAGAAAGCATTAATTATGAAGGGTACAATGTCACGTGCGTGGACGGAAATAAGGTCATTTTGCATTCTTTTAAAATCGGATGTCAGAAATACCTCGTTATCATCCAACATTTCCAGGATTCGTTGTATGCGCGATGGTGGTTCCCACATACCGCTGATGTAGTACGGGTAGGAATCATCGACCAATTTGTTATTTGCCGTGGCTATTATACCGTTTGGAGGATTATATAATTCGGGCAATTCTTCAAAGGGTATATATCCCGACCAATCGTACCTGCTATCCCAGCCGGGGAAGGGAAGCATCGGATTTCCGAGTGGTCTGATCGGCAACCTGACCGCCGGGTGAAATGCAATATTTCCCGCTGTATCCGCGTATATAAAATTCTGTCCGGGAGCGGAGAAGTAACGCAAACTTGCTTTGAATTCCTCATACGTAGCCGCCTTATTTACTCCGTACATTGCTTTCAACTCCTCGGTCGGTTCACGGGCAGTCCAGCGTATACTGATCGGTTGATCTTCCCATCGGCCCGGTTGGATTCCGAGTAACGATTGTACTAACGGCCCTCGGTGGGTTTCATATACCGTAAATGTGACCGGTTCATCATCTTTAGTTTTAATAATTTCCTCACGAATGAGCATATCGAGCCATTCATTATCGACTCTGTACCGCGGTGTACCGGTTGTGTCGATATCCTCAAAATAGAAGTCTGCATCGTCTGCCATTACGTTTGTTAAACCCCAGGCGATGGCTTTGTTCCGTCCGATAATAACAAGCGGGACGCCGGAAAGAGTCATACCACCGACCTGTAGACTTTCGCCTGCATTAACGTGTAACTCATACCATCGTGCAGGACTTGCGAGTCCGAGATGAGGATCATTGGCAAGCATTGGTTTACCGCTGGATGATAATGTCCCGCTAATTACCCAGCTATTGCTCCCGACATGCGAGCCCTGAATACCCGCGAGTTCCCTGTATTTTGAATCTACTCTCAGCATTTTATTTAGTGTTTTTCCGGCAAACCTCATGTTACGTAATTCTTCCGGAGCAATAATCGGTGCGTCGGACGGATATTCGGGCAGGGCTTTGATTGCGAGATCATATTCCAATTCTTCGAATACTTTACCCATTGCTACGTCGGCTCGCCAGGCAAGACTCAATTCATAGGCCATTAATTTTGAGATAAGCAGGGAATGCAGAGGTTCCCATAGTTCCGGCTCAAATTGAAGAATATCAAATTCAACAGGATATTTTCCTTTGCTTTCATTAATAATATAATTTACACCGGCTGCATAACTCTCAAGAATGTTCAGCAATTCGGGCTCAAGTTCTTTCAATGTTTCTTCTACTACGGATACAAACCCGAATGTTCTAAAAAGCTTATCGATATCCAATGCATCCGGACCGAGAATTTCGGCAAGCCGACCCTGTCCCACACGCCTTGATAATTCCATTTGCCATAACCGGTCCTGTGCGTGTACCACACCAATTGCGAAGAATGCATCATATTCATTTGATGCTTCTATGCGGGGCACCCCATATTCGTCCCTGTATATGTGTACTTCCTCCCTGATTTCAGGCGATGGTAAGGTCGCTTCATAATCGGGGAATGAACGAATTGCGAGATGCCTTGCAAATAAAAAGCCCGCGAGTAACACTATGATAAGAGTACCTGTCAGACCGAGGAAAATTTTCTTTTTCGCAGTCATAATTTTTTATTTAAAAGTTAGTGAAAATGTAAGTGTAGTGCAACGGGTATGATGAAAGGAAAAGGAGGGAAATGAAACAGGGCATCACAAAAATAGTGATGCCCGCGAACAACAATAATCAGAATCTGTAACGGAATGAAAAAATGATCGAGTTTTTCACGATATCTTCGTTAACAACCCGGGTAACTGCCTGCCAGGCGCCTTGGTTTACATTCCATACCTCATAATCATATATAAAAAGATCGGATTCCCACAGACCTCGTACGATTGCGAAATCTAAATAAATTGCATCCTGGATTTTAATTCCTAAGCCGCCGGTTATATACTGCCGGTTAAGTTCCGACGGTGCATTTTTGTATGGTGAAGGTTGATGAATATATCCACCTCTGATTGAAATTGGAAATGTCGGAAGTGTAAATTCCGCACCAAACCGAAGATCGGTAGTAGGCTCTAAAACTTCGCGAATAGTCCTGTTAATTGCAAGAATGGAGCTTGGAGCGTTTCGGAATTCGAGTTGTGTCCAATCCCTGTAGTCTGCAGCGGCAGAAAGGGTTACGCCGGCTATGCTGGCTGCAGCACCGGCGCTGAATTTCCATGGAGTAGATACATCATAATCGATATTCGCGTTGAATTCATCTTCATACCAATTGTATCCATCATCATCGGGTGTTGTAAATTCGCTTAACCCGTAGGTTGAATACTCTTCTTCTATCGAATAACGTGTCGGTGTTCGGATCGTAGCTCCAATTTTAAAAGTATTGTTCAAATTGTATAACCCCCCGAAAAGTGCATTAAATCCTGAGATGCGGGCATCGATATTATCCTCGACGAAGAGGTATTCGAAATCGTTCGGAAAGGTATCGTAGGTGTTATATATATCTTCTTCTTCAAAAGTAAAAGTATGCCGGTAATTTCCAGAGATGAGATTAAGCGTTGCGCCGAGGAAAAAGTCGGGAACAACTTCGATCCCTCCGGAAATACTCCAGTTATCAACCGAGCCGAACTCTTCCTGAGATCCCTGCTGATAGAGATCGCCCATAAATGGAGTCACTCCTGTCGAATCGGATAGCCATAAATAATACGACATTTCGTGTCGGCTCAGGAATAAGTCGGGAATGATCGAATCGTTTTCGTTGAATCCCTCGAACATACTTATTTGTGTAAAATCGTTTACGCGGTTGTATCCGATGGCAAATGTAAGACTTCCCTGGATTGTCGGGATAGGTATAACAATGCCTAAATTATCCAGATTTGTTGAGGATCCTCTTGCATCGGTGATAGTTCCGAGGTAAAGTGTTTCGTTTCGCACACTGGTATTCCGGATGCCGGCGGCGATTTCGTATTTACGAATTTGCGCAAGGCCGGCAGGGTTATAAAAGGATGCACTGAAATCGTCGGATACTGCAAGAAATGCAGAACCCATCGATAGGGCACGCGCGTTGCTGCCAAGCATGCCATAGTCAAGACGGAGCGCGTCCTCAAGAAATTGAGCATTCATACCGGATGAAATTACCATCAACAGCAATATCGAACCGATGACAAATCTGTTTGTATAATTATTCTTTTTCATAATGACCACACTTTTGATATTGATTGACGTATCCTTACAAAACCGCCCTGCCGGATAATTGCGACAGGGCGGGAGGTGTTTGTTTTTATATTGAAGCGATTATTATAAAAAACCGTTCTTCTGCTATCTCCGGCGACCGCCTCTGCTACTTGAACCGGAATCTCTACTGCCACTGCTGCTGCTTCCCGATCGGACGGTTCCACTGCTTCTGCTGCTGCTACCACTGCTTGATCGGACGGTACCGCTGCTGCTTCTTGATCGCGATGGCGATGAACCGACACTTCTTTGCGGCGGAGAACTCGACCTTCTTACGCTTGAACTGCTGTCTCGTCTTGGCGCCGGCCTGCTTTGAACACTTTCACGACGATCTCGACTCGGGGTGCTCTGTACACGCGTCCGGTCCTGACTTCCCTGTGATCGTACACGGGTTGGCGGTGTTGATTGTGTTCTGGTTTCGGTATTTTGTGAACGAACGCGTGGTGCAGGGGCTTCGCGTCTTGTATTCTCCTGACGTTCGGATTGTCTTACCCGGCCTGAAGATTGTGTCGATCGATCGCTTGACCGTTCACGTACTGTCGTACCGCTTGATTGATCTCCGCGATTGCTATCATCGCGTGATCGGGTACTTTCTCGCTGTGAATCGCGGCTTCTTCCTGAGCTGCGGGTTGCCCCTTCACGTTGAGTTCCGCCGCGTTGTGTGTCACCGCGTACACGTTCCGGGGTCCTTGTTCGTGTCGGTTGTCGTACCGAACCTTCGCGGCCCGATCTTGGATCGCGGGTTCGAACCCGTGTATCGTCGGTCCGGGTTCTGCCCGCATCCCGTACACCGGCTCCGGTTCTGCCTTCGGTATCACGTCTTCCCGTTACGCCTGTTCTATCACCCGTGGTTCGTCCTGCCGATGGCAATCTATACGTACCATCGCGGGTATATCCTCTTGTTGTACCGAATGTTCGCGGCGTTCTGTGTCTTTCTCTATATGCATAGCCCGGGTAGAAAGTATATGTTGGGTAATAACGCCCGTAATGCCACGGTCCCCAAGGATACATATAATGACCGCCATACCATCGATAGGATGTGTAGTACCGATATCTCCACGAAGGCCATCCGAAATAAAAGTGAAACGAGTGATGCGGATGGTACCACGGATCCCCTGCATAGTGCCATCGGTCATACCAGAAAGGATCGTAATGGATGCCCCAACCGAACGAGTAATGTGTGGGGTAGTAATATCTGAAGAACATTCTATGACGAGGCGACCTGTACGAATAATCGTCGTAATAATAGTCGTCGGTATAATACCGGTAAGTGGTACCGGTATCGTCATAATATTCTTCGACATATACCTCTTCCCGTGCTGCCGGCCGCTCTTCCTTAATTGTACCGACCTGTGTATAGCAGCCGGAAATTAAGAAAATAATGGCGATTGCCGGGATAAAGGTCATATATGTTAAATTGGATCGCTTCATGTTACACCTCGCATTTAAATTTGACTCTAAAGTCTCACTATATAATCCCGCAATTATAGTGCCAGTAAATTTGTAAAATATAGCTCTGTCTGAAATCTTTTATTTCCAATAACTTATAACAATTATTGTTTTCTGATAGTTCGCCTCAGTGTCTACTTTTTAGTACGGTCATTATCAAAAAAAGTTGACATATTCAATGTAAACAGTTCGATTTCCAATAGAAAGTCTATCCCGTTGATTTTTAACAAGATCCTTCATATCGAATCCCAGTGTAAATCCTTTGCCGACAGACCAGCGCATTCCCGTACTCAGATACCCTCGCCCTCTTCCCATTGCATCTGCACGTGCATCGTTTAATCCTAAATTATATTCAAGTAATAACGAAAGATTAGAACCGATTGATTTCTCTAAACCTGTATACATATTCAAAGCGTTCGAACCGTCTTTTCTTTCTAACGAATAATTAAGTCCGCCATGAATACTGAGATCCCCCATAAAGTGATAGTTTTTACTCAGTACCACAAAGAAACCGGGCGACTTGATTGTATACCTATCCAGTTCATCTATGTAGGATTCTTTACCCTGAGAATCAAACCCGATAAGGACGGCGGGAGCGATCGTTGTTTCATCGATAATTCTAAGTCTGATATTGATTCCCGGATACGGGTTGGGATCTATTTTATCCATACCGACAACGTGATTAGCACCGTATGAAATTCCGAAGCTAAGCATATGCGCTATTCCGGCGTTGATTCGCATCATCACTCCACCGTATTGGAAGAAATCCATATCAACCGAGAAGCTTCCGCGCGGCAATAATCCCGCAGTCGGCATATCGACCAGGAATCGCGGCTCGATGGTTGACGTCGATCCTGCAGAGCCCTGTGCACGGGAAGTCGATTGCGGAATACATAAGATCGATACCACAAGAAGCAAAAGAAAAATATTTAATCGCATCACAGTCCGTCCTCCTATTTTGTTCTTTTCCAATTTGTTCCTTCACGTGTATCTTCAAGTAATATACCGAGTTCTTTTAAACGGTCGCGTATCATATCCGAAAGAGCGAATTGCTTTTGTTTTCTGGCTTCCTGTCTGACATCGATAAGTAATTTAATCAGGTCAGCGTCAATGGTACCGTTCGTCAACGTTGCTGTTTCGACGGATTCGGGAATGATACCCAACACGGTACTGCCAAATTCGATATATAATTCGTCCACTTTCCGTAACGACGATGAGCTGTACTGTTTGCCGTCACTGAGATATTGATTTATTTCCCGGGAGAGATCGAAAAGGTGTGCGATAGATTGGGGAGTGTTAAAATCATCGTTCATTGCATCAATAATTTTGTTTTTATATGCATCAAGATCGATAGGGACGACATCTCCAGCCCGGTTCAGGCCGATTCGCTGACGCAGTACCATAACGGTATTGACTAAACGGTCGTACCCTTTTTTGGCAGCGGCAAGAGCGTCATTGCTGAAGTCAAGCGGACTCCGGTAATGACTTTGCAGAATAAAAAACCGGATGATGAGAGGGTGAAATTGCCCGAATGCATTTTTTAACGTAACGAAGTTTCCGAGCGATTTACCCATCTTCTGTCCGTTCACGGTAACCATATTATTGTGGAGCCAATATTTTGCAAATGGTTTTCCGGTTGCGGCTTCGCTTTGTGCGATCTCACATTCGTGGTGGGGGAACTGGTTTTCGATTCCGCCTCCGTGGATGTCGAAGTGTTCACCCAGATATTTCATCGACATTGCCGAGCATTCAATATGCCAGCCGGGATACCCTTCGCCCCAGGGACTTGGCCATTTCATAATGTGTCCCGGTTCGGCTTTTTTCCAGAGCGCAAAATCGGCGGGATGCCTTTTTTCGCTTTTGGTTTCCACTCGCACGCCGGCTATCATCTCATCAAGCGACCGTCCGGAAAGTTTTCCGTAATCCCCAAAATTTTCGATGTTAAAATATACCGATCCGTTAACTTCGTACGCATATCCTTTTTCGATTAATGCTTTTATAATTTCGATTTGTTCAATAATGTGTCCGGTTGCTCGCGGCGATATATCCGGGCGAAGAATATTAAGTCGATCCATATCCTCGAAATAACTTCGGGTATACCGTTCGGCGATTGCCATCGGCTGAAGTTTTCGTTTTCGTGCTTCGACTTCAATTTTGTCTTCACCTTCATCGGCATCGTCGGTTAGATGGCCTACATCGGTTATATTTTGGATAAACAATACCGAGTAACCGAGGTAACGGAGATAACGGTATATAACGTCGAATGAGACGTAGCTTTTTGCATGCCCGATGTGTGAGTCGCCGTATACGGTGGGCCCGCACACATACATACCGACTTCACTTTCATTGACCGGTTTGAATTCTTCTTTCCTTCGTGTTAGTGTGTTGTAAATTTGTAGTGGCATTGTTAAGTGTTTTGAGTTTTCAGTTTAACGTTTTATGAAGATGATTTCATCAATTCCTTTGCGCCGGCAATTCCTGCTTCGGTAATTTCTTCTCCGCTGAGCAAGCGGGCAACTTCGTGTACCCGTTCTTCAGTATCTAATTTACGTACACGCGTTGCAGTATGTTTACCATCTTCAATTTTCTCTACGACATAATGGCAATCGGCAAGTCCGGCAATTTGCGGCAGATGCGTGATCGCGATTATCTGATGGTAGCTCGAAAGATTTTTCAGGCTCAAACCGACTGCCTGTGCGATTCTACCGCTTACGCCGACATCAATCTCATCGAATATGAGAAGGGGCAGCCGCTCGCTTTTTGCGAGCACCGATTTCATAGCCAGCATAATTCGTGATATTTCACCTCCCGATGCGACTTTTGATAACGGCTTCGGGGGTTCGCCGACGTTTGTTGAGATATAAAATTCAATTTTATCTATACCGTTTTGATAAGCCGGATAATAATCTTTACCGAGTTGCACAACTGCATTTTCATCGTGCAGTTCACCGGTCTTATCGGGAGCGGTATTTATTTGTACTTCAAAGAGCGCGTTCGGTATACCAAGCGTCCTTAATTCGTTAATAATTAACTTTGAAATCTTTTTTGCTGTGTCACGGCGTTTTAACGATAGACGCTCAGCGATAGTTGAAAGTTCCCGGCGTGCTTCCTGTATGTCGGCTTTCAGCGAATTTATAGAAAGCTGAAAATTTTCTGCAAGATCCAGCTCTTGCCCGATTTCTTTCCTGTGTTGAATGATGCTTTCTATACTACCGCCGTACTTTTTTTTCAATAATGAAAGCTGACCGAGCCGGTCGCGAAGCTCATCGAGCCGCTGTGGATCGAATTCGATCCGGGAGTTATATCCTTGAAGGAATTTTGCGATCTCATTGACGATTGCCTCGGCGGATGAGCACTCCTTTTTAAACTCTTCGAACGACGGGTCGATATCGGCGAGCGAGTCAAGACGGTTGCGTGCTATGACAAGCGTCTCGTACACAGATTTTTCGCTTTCATAAAGCATCTCATAAAGCTGTTGTGTTTGCTCGTATAGAGTCTCGGAGTTTTCCAGAATGTTTAAATCTGTCTCGAGGGTCGCTTCCTCATCGGGCTGCGGGTCGATTGCATCAATTTCTTTAATTTGAAAAGCGAGCAGGTCCTTGCGCTCTTTTAATGATTGTTCACGTTCTTTTAATTCTCTCAGTTCTCTGAAAAGTGATTGCAGCTTATTGTAATATTTTTTATAATCGCCGACGATACCGGATAAACCGCCGAAATCGTCCAGCAGTTTTGCGTGCATATTGACACGTAAGAGTGATTGGTGTTCGTGCTGTCCGTGAAGATCGACAAGCAGCTCGCCCAACGCTTTCATAGTTTTAACGTTCGCCGGTGTATCGTTTATAAATCCCCGGCTTTGACCGGTCGTTGTTACTTCACGCCGGACAATAAGCGGTTCCATCCAGTCAATCTGGTTTTCATCGAGTAAATCGGTGAGGGCACGGTTCTTTTCGATTACAAATGTTGCTTCGACTACCGCTTTACCGGCGTTCTGCCGTACCGTATCGCTGCTCGCACGTTCTCCGAGGAGCAAGCCGATCGCACCGATAAGTATCGACTTTCCTGCGCCGGTTTCACCGGTGAGAATGTTTAACCCTCGCTCGAAATCAATGTCGATAGTGTCGATGAGCGCATAGTTTTTTATTTGCAGGTGCTTCAGCATCGCTTAAAGTAATGGTTTAAATACCAAGAGTTTAATTGTAGTAATGTAAATTAATTTTTTGTTAAATTCAAAGAGTAGCGGGATAAATCAATTCATCCGGGTTTGGCCATTCGATGCGATCTGTGAAAACACTATTTCCGGTATATCATCGAGCATCCGGTGGAAAAAACAATGGCGGAAAATCTCTTTCATACCGTCAGTGTCGAGGTCATCGAGTGTGTAGCGGAGCTCTTCATTGAGATGTATATTTAATCGCTGGGAATCGATGCCGAATGATTCGGATATATCGTGGATAATTACATCCTTATGCTCCGAAAAATACGAATGAGACTGCATGAGGATTGCAGCGGTTGTCGGCGAGATGTTGTTTCGTTTTGCAGCAAACACTGCGTGAACAAGCGGGAGGCCGGTAATGTCGTTCCATTCTTCCGAAAGATCAAAGACTGCCTCCTGAATGGTTTTGAGCGGCAACGCGTCGTCGCCAACGAGCAGTACCGAATCCGTTTTTTCGGGGATGATGCCGGGTTGAATGCCGGCCGTTACGAACTGTGGTTTGTTGCCGGTCTTCTCCAAAAACACGAGTTGTGAGGTTACCATTTCTGTGGGGAATTGAAGATCGGTGGCAATCGTTGAAATGTTCATCAACCCTTTCTTGAACAGGAGTTTCGAGGCGCCTGTAACACCATACGAGGAGATGCCGAGTCCGGGAATGATTTCCCAGTCCATCGAATTTTTCGCATAGTCGATCGGAGAGATAAGGGCGATATCGACCTCACCGGCAGAGAGCAGTTGAGCATTTTCTGCCAGCGAGGAATACCGAATTGTAAACGGGTGAGCAATGGAATTTTTTTCGAGTGCATACGTGTGCGGCTTTGCAAACACGTCTTTTATAAGTCCGACTGAAACGGGTTGTGAAGCCATTATCTCGTTTTCTGGCGTACCCCTTTACCGGTGAGATTGCGCAGGTAATAAAGTTTTGCTTTGCGCACATTGCCCTCACGAATTCGATCGATTTTTGCAATGCGTGGTGAATGAACAGGAAAAATGCGCTCGACACCAACACCTTCGGAAATTTTCCGGACCATAAATGTTTCATTTAAACCGCTTCCTTTGCGGCTTATAACTATACCTTGGAATTGCTGAATTCGCTCTTTACCACCTTCGATTACCCTGATATGTACATTTATGGTATCGCCCGGTTTGAACACCGGTAAATCGGGGTTTATCTGTGTTGTCTCTACAAGACGAACTTTGTCCATTGTCGGTTTCTCCTGATATGTAAAATATTTATGGAAACTATTTCTTTTAAAAAAATAAATACTACACTAAAAATGATTGGCTGATTGACTGATTGGTTGATTGAGTCACAGTAACAATTCATTAGCCAATCAAACCACCAATCATTCAAACAATCAATTAATCATTCGCTTTTTTCTTCACCCCACAAATCGGGTCTTCTTTCTTTCGTCCGCTTTACACGTTGTTCCTGCCGCCATTCTTCGATGGCTTGATGGTTGCCGGTTAACAGTATTTCCGGAACTTTCATCCCTCTAAAATCCGGAGGCCGTGTATAGACCGGCGCGCCGAGTAAATTATCCTGGAACGTATCGGTCATCGCCGATGTGCTATCGTGCAAAGTTCCCGGCAGCAATCTGACTATGGCGTCGACGATAACGGCTGCTGCAAGTTCACCGCCGGTTAATACATAGTCGCCGATAGAAATTTCTCTTGTGACCAATGCCCGGCGAACCCGCTCGTCTATTCCTTTATAATGTCCGCAGATAACAATTATGTTATTTTTTAGCGACAATTTGGTAGCGACAGACTGAGTAAATCGCTCGCCGTCTGGTGTCACGTAAATAATTTCATCGTATGATCGTTCTTTTTGCAGTTCCTCGACACATTCGAATATCGGTTCCGGTTTTAAAACCATTCCCGCCCCGCCGCCGTACGGGGTATCGTCAATTATTTTGTGCCGGTCATGCGTAAAATCTCTTAAATTATGGATCGCAATGATAACGTTTCCGTTTTCCTGCGCGCGTTTAATGATGCTTTCGTTTAAGGGACCTTTCAGTATGTCCGGTAACCCGGTTACAATGTCAATACGCATTCCATTACTCAAGCATTCCTTCAATCGGTTGTATGCGGATGATTTTTTTCCCTAGGTCTACTGCCTTGATGAATTCATCAACAGCAGGTATCATAACCTCTTTTTCCTTGTATGATACCACATAGATATTGTGTGCCGGGAGAGGGAGAACATCCTTTATTTTTCCGATATACTCTTCATCCACGGTATATACATCCATCCCCATTATTTCATGAATAAAATAATACCCCTCAGGCAGTTCTATTCGATCTTGTTCATCGACGTAAAGTATATCGCCGACAATTTCTTCCGCATCGTCCCGCGCATCTATCGATGCAAACTTAATAATTGGTCTCTCTTTATGAATGCGAACAGACTCAACGGAAAGTAGTTCGGCTTTCTCCTCCGTAGGACCGACGAAAACCGATTGTAGTTTATAATACCGATTTATATCAAATGTATCGGGATTAACGACTACTTCACCTTTCATTCCCACACATTTTGCAATCGATCCTATTCTAAATCTTGAACTCATCCGGGATTAATCTGCAACTTCGAGTATGCCCCGTTTTCCGTGTTTAGCGGCAACTGCACTCAGCAATACCCGAAAGGCCGTTGCAGTTCTCCCCTTCTTACCGATGATTTTCCCGACGTCGTTTTTACCGACTTTTAATTTGAGTACTACTTTGTCGTCTTTGTATTCTTCGGTTACCTCAACAACATCAGGATCGTCAACCAGTTCTTTTGCAATGTACTCTACAAATTCCCTCATTGCGACACCTCCTTATGAACCTGTGTCCACGTTTGTGCTCCATATATGAAATCGGCATGTTTGAGTCACATATATGGAGAGACCGACTTTTCATCTTTCAACCTTTTATAACATGCCGCACATCGTCACACCTGGGGGAAAAGGGTTAAACTCTTTGTCAGCAGAGCCGTTACTCTTTCTTTTCTGTATTTTCGTTTTGCTCACCCTGCGTTTTTTCCGGTGAGCTTGTTGTTTCGGTGTTATCCTGAGCTTGCTTTTTATCTTCAACTGTTTCTGTCGTTTGTTCAGGTGAACTCTGTTTTTCCTCGGGTATTGCAGGTTCCTCTGTCTGAACGGCCTCAGGTTCTTCAGCTTCTACCGGTTTTTCTTCTTTTTTCTTTACAGTTGTGTCTTGTGCTTTTTGTTCTTTTTCGGCGCGCAGTTCGATGAATTTTTCAACTTCCTGCGTAATTGTTTCGTCATCGGCGCCTTTTTTCATAAGTGACCACTTTAACCAGAGACCCTTACTTTTTAATAAATTACGTACGGTATCGGTGGGGAGTGCCCCATTTTGCAACCAGTACATAACCCGGTCTTCATTAAATTCTACGTTATTTGACGGACGAAGCGGCTCATATTGTCCAACCGCTTCAATATAACGTCCATCGCGTGGTGATCGCCTATCTGCTGCAACAACTTTGTAAACCGGAAGCTTTTTCCTCCCGACTCGTCGTAAACGTAAGCGTACTGCCAACGTGTTCCTCCTGAAAATTTATTATTTATTATTGATTATTTGTTATTTTTTTTAAATTCTTTGTTCTAACCAAAGGGCATACGCATTCCGCCGCCCATTCCTTTCATCATATTCTTTGCTTTCATTGTGCCTTTACCTCTGGTCATCGATTTCATCATTTTTTGCATTTCGGTAAATTGCTTCAACAATCGGTTTACTTCTTGCACCGTGGCGCCGCTCCCCATTGCTATGCGGCGGCGGCGGCTGCCGTTAATGATTTGCGGTTTGTTGCGTTCTTCGGCAGTCATCGACTTAATGATTGCTTCCACCCGTACTAACTCGCCATCATCCACGTTTTTTACATTTGCCATCTTGTTCATACCCGGAATCATTGAAAGCACGTCGCTCAGCGGTCCCATATTCTTAAGCTGCTGTAATTGATCGAGAAAATCCTCGAAAGTAAATTCGGCTTTTCGTATTTTCTTTTCAAGGTCCAGCGCTTTCTTTTCATCGACTTGCTGTTGTGCTTTTTCGACGAGAGTTACTATATCGCCCATGCCGAGGATGCGTGACGCCATTCTATCGGGATAGAACGGTTCAAGCGCTTCGATGCGCTCACCGACGCCGGCAAATTTAATCGGTTTTTCAACCACCGCGCGTATCGAGAGTGCTGCACCTCCTCGCGTGTCGCCGTCGAGCTTTGTCAGGACAACACCGTCAAAGTTTAAACGGTCATGAAATGCTTTTGCCGTATTAACGGCATCCTGGCCGGTCATTGAGTCCACGACAAATAAAATTTCGTTTGGTTTGACTGCGTCACGTATGCCTTCAACTTCATCCATCATCTTTTCATCGATATGCATCCGACCGGCGGTATCGATGATCACCACGTCACGGGCATTCTCGCGTGCATGTTTAATTGCATCTTTTGTGATAGATACTGCGTCGTTATCTCTATCGATGTAAACCGGTATTTCTGTCTGCTTGCCGAGCGTTTCAAGCTGATCCATAGCAGCAGGTCGGTAAATATCTGCAGCAACGAGCAATGGAATTCTGCCTTTTGATTTGAGATAATGTGCGAGTTTAGCCGAAAATGTTGTTTTCCCCGAACCTTGCAACCCCGCAACAAGAATTACGGTCGGGGGAGTAGGGGCAAATGAAATCCCGGTATTTGTTTCACCCATCAGTTTGATGAGCTCATCGTTTAATATTTTTACGAACTGCTGACCGGGAGTAATACTCTGCAAAACATCCTTGCCAAGCGCCCGTACACGGACGTCTTCAATGAACTTCTTTGCGACTTTATAGTTTACGTCGGCATCGAGCAGAACACGGCGAACCTCACGGAGCGTCTCGGCAATGTTCTCTTCGGAGATTTTGCCATGCCCGCGGAGTTTCTTGATTACCCCTTCGAATTTTTCGGTTAAATTATCGAACATTTTTTGCTATTAATCATTATTATATCTAAAGCTTAACAATATACGAAAATGAGTTAAAATTCGCAAGTTTAACAAAGTGTAACCACGCTCGCTGTAACCACGCTCGCTGTAACCACGCTCGCCTGTAACCACGCTCGCCGGGCGGGAGAATGATTGAGGTTTATTAACATACCTCTAATTTCGATAAGTTCTTGAACCTGATGAAGTGTTTTACTGAGTATCTCTTTTAATCCAGAGTTTCATGCAGCTACGATGGGATGGTCAAGCTTGTTTCGAGCATATTTTAAGGCTGCTTCGATATCTTCTTTTTCGAGATCGGGCAACTCTTGAAGAATTTGATCTTGCGTCAATCCTGCTGCCAGCAAGTCGAGAATATCGACAACCCGAATTCGTCATCCTCGTATACAGGGGCGTCCTCTTAAAAACCGTGTCACCCAGCCGAAAATTCACTGAAAGTGGAATTAATAATGGCGTATTACCAAAGATATAAAAAACCGGTTTTTTGGAAGAACATTCTTCCGTGTTTTATAGCAGGCGCAATATTTAGCTCGATAGTACATTACGGCTGCGATGACGATATCGTTGACCCACCGGAATCCGTAAACAACCCTCCGACAGCATATCTTGAAGTAGAACCAACCCAAGGGCAGGCGCCGTTGGAAGCAACGTTTAAAATTTGGGGTGAAGACCCCGACGGAATTGAGGATATTGGGAAATATATCCTTGAGGTCACCAACCCCCCGGACACTTTAAGGATAGAAAAAGTAAACCCCTTTGACACTACCTTAACCCTAACACACCAAGGCAGATATCATGCAAAAGCAATTGTTGAAGATAAAGGTGGAGAAACAGGAAGCCCTGCAAAAAGTTTGAGGGATACAACAGAGGTTTTTTTGCATGTTGACGATGTTTATACTTCTGCTCAGCTTACAGGACATCCTGAGTTTCCTGTTGATATAAAATACAGTTCGTCTTCAGGGGACATCGACGAGGTTTTGCTTAGCATATACAGGAACAACGAGCCAGAGCCATTGCTGACTAAAACAATAACAGACAAAAATTTTGAAAAAACATTCACCTATGATGAACACGGGATTACAAAAGGGTTTTATGAATTTGAATTCAAGCCAACAAATCCCGAGTTTGCTCATCTTGAAAGAAAAGACACTGTAACTGTTCCAGATTATCCAATACAATTTTACATTCAGCAGCTTCCTGAAATTGATGAAGGCAGTCAAAACAGTTTAAACCTGGAAGAAAAGTTATGGGACCCAAACCCTAAAGGCAATCCTGTTTCACTGACTGGTGCAAGAAGCACTGACGGAAGGACAAGTGTGAGTGTAAACGGCTACGAGATAAATATAACTGCAATGTATGATATTACTGAGATACCTGGTGTTTCTGGTAATGTTGATTTTGTAAAATACGGAATTGAAATTGAAGCGCGGAGCGCTGACGGAAAAACCAGCGCCACAAAAACCATTGACGGTGGGGAAATTCATAATTTGCTTGATGTTTCTGGATTTTTAGAAGATAATGAGCAACACTTGCCTGCCCAGGGGCCGGTAAAAATATTTCATTATAGCGAAACCCCTTTAGAAGGATACAAATATAATAGAGAGACAGGTTTTTATTTGAAGAATTTGGGAGTGGGGCAAACTGATAGCCAAGGATTTTTTAGCAAAAGGCTTGAACACAGAGTTTCTGATCTTAAAAGCATCGGTGACGGAAGAATTTTGGTTCAGGCAAGACATATTGAGCCAGGCACACAAACTCCAAAAAGCTATGTCAGGACAAAAAACATTCCTGCAAAAGACCATCAAAACCTAATGATGAGGGTTGTGCCTTATGAAGGCTTGCACAGGCTTTCAGATGTAGGAGTAACTCCAGAAGATTTCAGGAGGCATATTGCTGAAGTTTCTGCCCGTGAAACTCTTCATGATCCTCCTCAAACAGACCCTATAAACTGGAATCCTATACTACGAAAATGGGATTTGGGAATTGATCCTGATGCAAGAGAGTCTCTGGAGGAAATTATTATATCAAAAACCCATTATGATCCTGAAATTGAAGCGTTTTTTAATGATGAAACAGTAGATAGAATAAAATCAAGATTAACTGAGCCAGAAGACTGGGGTGATTGGTTTTACGGCAAAATAACTCCAGATATGATAACAATTGTTGAGAATCATCCTGCGCCATGGGAACTTCCTAACGACGGAAGAGGAAAGATATATATCTTACCAAATATAAGAAGCACTGGACCTTCTTCAATATTTCCGTTTGAAGGATATATCCTTAGATCTACTGTAAATATGAAAACTGATGAGGATGGATATTTTTTAGATGGAATTCGCCCAAGAGACGGCTGGAGACATTTTTTACATGAGGGGGGACATGTGTCCGGACAATTTGGACATGCATGGACATTTGATTCAGATCATCCTGTTGAGGGTAGATTATCAGTCATGGCAAGAGCTCCTGCATCTCATGTAAAAACTCTTTTATTAATAGATCTTAAACAAGGAAAACTCAGGTATGAAAAAAGTTATATTCATGGACAAGGAACTATTATAACCTATGATAACTGGGGGAACAAAAATTATATTCTAGGAGTGAATGACGTTGCTGGCTTAAAGTTTTTTGATGAGTAGGGTCCATTTAAATAAAACATTTCACCCCTCCGGAGCTTTAAATTCCGCTCGCCGGGGGGGAGAGAATGGTTGAGGACTATATGTATCCCCCACGAACCACAAAATGTGTAATGTTAAATCTTGACGGGTATAATTGATATTTGCGACCCTTCAACTTTATTCAGAAATGATAAACCTTATTACCTTAGTAACCACGATAAAGAGTATGGACAACCTTATTACCTTATATGTTAAAAAGCAAGTCTCTTAATATTTCAATTAATATTATTTCATAAACAATCTCTATACAGATAATCAAGGATACAATATATCAATCATCCTTTTATTAACAG
>PWTU01000216.1 GCA_003562775.1 Ignavibacteriales bacterium | reverse complement strand
GCTGATACATAATAACATACTGATTATTCCCTATGCAATGTCCGATATAACCTCAGCCATTGCTACTGTAGGAGTAAGAGATTTGATTGCCTGTATGAAACCGTGTCGCTGATGTTGAAACGATCCTATAATAACATATTGAACCACGAAAACTCCAAAGCTCAAAGAAAGAATGCGAAAATAATCGTTAATAAAAATTAACGCTTTTTGTTGACTTTTACGAAATGAAATTATTATATTTTTGCAGTAGAGTCGCTCTAACGAATATCAGTCATGGGTTTTGACACTGTTCCCGAAGTCCTCTCTAATGCTGATTATCATTTCCGGTTGTAAAGAGGCGGGGCAGCCCGGTGAATCTTAACTTTTCGTACTCTATTCTGTTTTCGAATCGGATTATTATAGTAACTGAGACGTAAGCCAAAGTCGCTGCTTTTTATAGCGGCGGCTGATTATCCAAATTAGTTGCCATAATCGTTATGAGAATTGAAGGGTACCGCATCTGGATCGTTCTCTTTATTGCGATTGTTATCGTGAGCGGCTACCTGTATTATTCCGTAGAGGATAATCAGAGATTGCTTGATGAACAAAGCATTCGCAGTCTTGAGCTTACCAGGGATAATCTGTCGCGGGGGTGGGAAAGTTTTCTGCACAGCCCCGATGTGGATATTGATGAACTCAAAGAACCTGTCCGGTTTCGGGAAACCCTGGAAGAGATTCTCGATATCATTCCGCCGAGCGATTTTTTTGATTACACCGTATTGGTCTTCGAAACCGACACGTTGTTGATTTCAGAGCCGGAGCTTCCGGTTCAGTCTGTCGCGTTCGATTCCCGCACGGACCCGGAGATCACAGGAGCGGGATACACGGAGTCTAAGGTCTATAAAATTTTCAGGGATGATAAACTTTTCCGGGTGCAGTTGACGCTGTCGTTCAGCGTGAATAATCAATCCGGTGAAAGTGACCCGAGGGAGCTATCCCTGTTTGGCATCATCAGGGAGGAAACGTATACCCAGGCCCGCTGGCAGATAAGTTTTACAACGCTGTATATCCTCACATCTCTGATTTTATTACTGATCGTTTCATTCCCTTTACTGAGAGTTTTCGGATTGGGACGGGGGGATACGCTGACACGATCCCATGTATACCAGGCTGCACTCTCTCTCTTTTTACTGGCAATTTTTATCGGCTTTTCAATCTCATACTTGACAAGCCGGCATGAAATCATAGAAAACCAGCACGAGTCTATTAAAAAACTTTCCGGTAACGTTGAAAAACTGCATAAGAACAAATTATCTTTGTACTTCGCATTGCTGGATAGTACCTTCTCAGAGGAAACTTTACCACCGTTTACTATAGAAACTATTGATGTCTCACTTCCCTATAATGAATGGTTTCAGATGGACAGCGATGGAGATGTCATCCGGATGGCGACCTATGAACCGGTTGAATTTACAATTGGGGCTATTGAGAACTTGAGTGAGAGAGCGTATTTCAGAGGCGCTGTACAGGATACAACATTTCTCGGATCACATTTATCGTATGCAGACGGTAAGCTGGAAGGAGTTATAAGCAGGAAGGAAAACGATACGACCGGGGGAGTTGAACGTAATAGTATACCCTTTGTCCGAGCTGTTACCTTCAATTTCGATGCCTTTGACATGGCTGATTCCGATTCCGTGAATCCATGGGGATTGAAATATCTCATCATGAACGGGTCGGGTGAAGTCTTTTACCAGTCTCCGTCCATAACAACCGTTATTCCCAGGTTAGAAAACGTTATCAGAAGGGAGGAGTGGAGAGAGATTGAAACATTGATGAAGACAAATAAAAACCTGTCCGATTCGCTGGAGGTTAATGTTTCATTTGAGGGGCGTTCGTACGTTGCTAATCTTCGCAGGATTCATATCGGGAATAATGATCTTAAACAATCCTTTTGGATGCTGTCATTAAGAGATAAGAATCTGGAATATTTTCGCAGTTATGCCATTTTTATGTATTCTGCAGCCGGGTACTTTATACTCGTTGCATTATTCCTGCTCATCTCAATGGTTTTGTATCTGACCCGTACAACGAGCTATTATCTGAATATTAAAACGTTCTCTTTTTCCTGGTTCAAACCCTCCGGAAAAAAGAGAAAATACCATCTTGTACTGCTTACTATATTAGTGCTCCACATACTCTGTTTTTTATACATCCTTCGGATTGAAACGAACAATTTCTGGTTTGTCCTGTTACTTTTCTGTGAAGCAGTCGCTTTTACTATGCTGTACAGTTATGTTTTATTGTCCGGTTTTCTCAATACCTTGAGTGCATTACGGTTATGGATATATCCCGCTATGATATTCGTTTTCGCGGTTATATTTATCTATCTGATATACCTGAGCACCATGGGTGATGTTCAGTTGGTGAGGTTTGCGGGTGTTCTGTTTGCTGTTCAAATTCTGGGACTTCTTTTAATTCCTGTTCTTAACACCAAATTCATTAACCGGATCGAAAATTACGTCGGTAAAGGTGCAATCGGAAATGCAGACAATATGTTTGCCTATACGTTCACACTTTGTATCGTCCTGGCGGGTTTATTGCCCGGCTATATCATTCATCATACCGCCTTCCATTATGAAGATGAACTCTGGGGGATTGCAGCAGGAGATCATGGCAACCATAGTGAAAGTCACATTCATGTCATTCATGAAAACTGCGGGGTTAAGCAGGATACGATCTTTAAGCAAATCAGGGAAGATTGTATGGAACCGGAGAAATCCTTTTTAAATCGGGACTCTTCTGCAACAAACCGGGAGACCTCCTTCTTTGATCGGATGGAATACCAGCGAAGACAGTGGCTCGTGAATTACCCGGGATTAGAATACCGGGTGATCGACCGGTATAAGTACCCGGATAAAGAATCCATTGCGTATCCTCTTCGCCGCGATCATTCGCATGAAGGTTCGGTATCGAAACTCATTGTAATACTGATTCTTATCGCTTCCGGTTTTCTACTGTATATGCTTATCGGCAATCTGACCGGAAGAATTTTCCTTACGCAATACCGGGACTTCAAACTTAATAAAAACCTGCATTTCAATGAGGGGAATCGATTATATTGTATCACCCTGGATAACAATAAGGGTATCGAGTTTCTGGAAAGTAGATTTTTTGAAAATCAGAACTTTACCGTGTATGATCTGTCGGGGCACACCGTTCGGCAAAATCTGCCTTATTTGGTCAGGTCAGGCCGGGATACATTCGACGGTCTAGTCTTATTGAATATCGAAAGCGCTTTTTATTCTATCGGAGATCTAAACAATCTGATCGATATAATCAAAGAGTGCAAAGAGCACAAAAAATATATTGCAATGACTGGCGCCAAATCGATGAAGGAACTGAGAGACATACATCCCCCGGAAAAGAACAGCGATTATGAAAATGCAATGAGAAACTGGATCGAGACAGCCAGTTCTTTTCATACGATCATCCAGCCTCTCTATTATGGTGTCGACCCCGAATCAGAGCCGTTCGGGGAAACCGGTCCCGATTATATCGATAAACTGAAAATTGAAACTGCCTTCGTGCCTCATAACTCAGCAATAAAGAAACAACTTGATGCCGTTACGGAAAAACGGGAAAACAAAACCATCGATATCAAAACATACGAAGAATTTCTCTTGTTTGTGCAAAGGAATAACAAGGCATACTATCAAAATCTGTGGGAAAAATTAACCTTTCGTGAAAAACAGATGGTCTATAATTATGCCAATGAGGGGTTCGTAAACTACTGTAACTTCGATATCCTCACGGAACTGTTACAGAAAGGAATTTTCAGATGGGATGTGGCGGAAGAAGAAGTCGTTCTCTTTAATCAGAGTTTCCGGAACTTTGCGACCGACGCCGCGTCTCCCGATCAGTTGCAGGATTTTAAAAAAGACAGGAAAGATAACGGTAATCTGAATCATTTGCGGAACGCTGTGCTGGCTTTTCTATTCCTGGCAATATTGGGTATAAGCCTGATTGCCCCCGATATTCTGAACAGATATATCGGTGCCGCAAGCGGGGGGCTGGCATTGCTGAGTACCCTGGCTTCGTTTGCAAATAAAGTTTCGTTTAACCTGCCTTTTTCAAAAAGCATGCAGTTGGGTGAGCAGGGTTGAATGATAATGCGTACGGCGGCGCCCGTCTTTCTCCCCTCATCTACGGTACGGACTGCGTTCGGGAGTAGTTTCATGGTTCGCATAGGTAATGCGTGTTTGCATATGTACATAATAGTGTGTATAATTTCAATAGTTATGTGAAGAAGCAATCAGCTTCCAGGAAATACCGCGTATAGTATGCCCGGAAGGTGACCACGGTAAAAGATGAACCGGCTCGAAGAAATTATTTCATAATACAAATCTCAATGTCATATTCCAACTCGAATAACAATAAATCCCGCTTTCATTATGCGGGGATCAGCGGCAGCGGGATGAGCGCGCTTGCGCAGTTTCAGACGATGACCGGCAAAAAGGTAAGCGGCAGCGACAGGGCATTCGATCGCGATGCGCACAATGAAACGCGTCCGAAACTTGAACGGCTTGGCATTACCATCTATCCGCAGAATGGCAGCGGTGTCGGAGAAGATTGTAAAGCGCTTGTGGTGACGAGCGCAGTCGAAGAAACAGTTCCCGATTATATACAGGCAAAAAAACTCGGTATCCCGATAATTCACCGCTCCGAGATTCTTGCCGGATTTGTAAACAAGTATCGCACCGTGGCGATCGGCGGCACCAGCGGGAAATCGACGGTCGTTGCAATGATCTTTGAAATACTGCACAGGTTGGAATATCATCCATCGGTCATTACCGGCGGGAACCTCGTTTTATTGGAGGAAAATGGATTGCTGGGAAATGCATGGGTCGGCAATTCGGAGATATTGATCATAGAAACCGATGAAAGCGACGGCACCATCACGCGTTATGAACCGTCTATCGGTATCGTGCTGAATCTGTCGAAAGATCACAAAGAATTGCACGAGATTAAAGAGATGTTCGTTAAATTCCGGAATAATACTAAAGATGAGTTTATTATCGGAGAAGATGAAAACCTTGCAGGCATCGCAAATAACGCACAGGTGTTCGGATTTGGAGAACGTGCAGCGATCAGAGCGAAAGAAGTAGAGATTCATCCCACCAACAGCGAATTTCTGGTAGACGGCGTTCTTTTTAATATACCTGTACCGGGCAGGTATAATGTTAAAAATGCGCTTGCCGCAATTGCAGTCTGCCGCACACTCGGCGTCGGTATCCCGGAAATGAAGGAACCGTTGGCACAATTTCGCGGTGTCGGCCGCAGATTTCAATCCCTGGGCATTGTGAACGGGGTAGAGGTGATTGATGACTTTGCACACAATCCGGCGAAGATCCGTGCTGTTATCGAGACAGCGCAATTACGGGCGAAGCGCGTGCTGTCGGTTTTTCAGCCGCACGGTTTCTCTCCGACCCGGTTTTTACGTGCGGATTTAGTACAGGCGTTCGTCGATGTTCTGAGACAGGAAGATAAACTATGGCTTCCTGAAATTTATTATGCAGGCGGTACAACAAAGAAAGATTTTTCCGCATCCGATATTGCAAAAGAAATCGCATCACGTGGAAAACAGGCAGTATTCGAACCATCCCGTGAGGTACTGGCGACACGTCTAACAGAAGAAGCACAGGAAGGAGACGTTCTACTCATCATGGGAGCTCGCGATCCGTCGCTGCCACGGTTTGCGAAGAGTGTTCTGGAAAAACTGAAGGTTAGGATGCTTGTATAATGAATATTGATTGACTTGTAAAAATCAGCGCTATCCTAAGTGGTACGGGCGTCCCGCGTGCTTAATTAAAATAAATTGCTAATGTAGAAAATTTTCAAAAGATGGTAAGATTCTATGCTAACCTCCACTTTGGGACGCCCGTACATTGATTATCAATATAAGCAGTAACATCCTCTCAATTTACCGCACTATCTGCGCAATGATCTCCTCGGTCTCAACCGCTGCTTTCTGCATCACTTCATTGATCACGCCGCCGAACGGACGCGCCATCAGCTTCGAGTCCATGCGGGTGACATATGTTTTACCATTGCTCTTTTCATATATTGCAATCCGGCACGGCATCAGAGGCGATACGATCCGTTCGTCGTCGAGTTTGAGTATCTCGGCGGAATACTTAGAGGAGCAGAGTTCGAATATTTGCACATTATCGACGTCGTGTCCATGCCGCGAGAGGATGCTCTTCATATCGTGAACCTGTAAAACGCTCCAGCCCGCTTCGTCGACTTTCGCTTTAAATACTTCGACGGTTTCTTCGAATCCATATTTGCTTTCGTCTTCCAGCATCATCATACCCGGTAAGCTGTAAAAGCCGAGAATTGCCATAAGCATTAAACCTGCGATAAATCCCCCGATCCCGAATGCCAAAATTTTTGTGTTCATTAAATCCTCCGGTTTTTGTTTTTTACTGTATAACTATTTAGTTATATTTACTGTTCATCCGGTTAGATGCATGATTATCGAAAAGGATTCAGGCGTGATTTTTAAGGTGAGAATTTTTGAAAATCGTTTCAATTCGTGTCTTTTTTATCTATATTGGCAGGGGTATTTTTTGTAACAGAATATAGTAACGACAAATAGGTATTTTAAAATGAATTCAATCGTGCAATATGCAAAAAACGGTGCCATTAATCGAGACCAACCACAAAAAAGACTTTTTACCTAAACCGGATGAATATGATACATAGTAAACAAGAAAATGGAGATGTAGTCCACCTCCAAGGTGGACTACATCTTGATTTTTCAGTTGATTCCCTCCATTTTTTTCCATAGATTTTAATTACTTCTGTAATCAGCTATCTACATATCATATCCACATAAAAAGGTGCACCATGAAAAACATAACCCCGTATTTTATAGGTTTACTCATCTGTTTTGTATTGTTCACAGGTAGTACCGCGGTCGCCTCCGAAACGGAGCGGACGTACCTTACCGCCGAGGTGCTCTGGAAACTACAGCGCGTCGGTTCTCCGGTCATTTCGCCCGACGGTCAATGGGTCGTTGCGCCGGTAACCCGGTATACCGTTGAAGAGGATAAAAGCCACACCGATCTCTGGCTGTTTGCAACCGACGGTACAGTAGAACGGCCGCTAACCCGTCACGGAGCGGCAGACGGATCACCCGTGTTCAGTCCCGACGGCTCGAAGCTGGCGTTCGT
>PWTU01000228.1 GCA_003562775.1 Ignavibacteriales bacterium | reverse complement strand
GCTGCTGTTGCCCTGCGCGGAGCGGTGACGTGGAATTGCGGAACGTTCCAGTCGTCGCCGGCGACAACAATGTCCACAAACTCGTCTTCCAATAATGTCAAGCTATCATCAATCTCCCGCCACCATCGAATTATGGTTTGAATACTGCCGTCGCCGCAGGCGCCGAAGCTGAGTAGATATCTTTCGTAACGTTGTACGTCGAACGGCTCACTCTCAAGATATCCACGGCCGTCTTCTGCTCTTATCAAAAACGAACGGAATCCGTCGATAGACCTGCTTGCGGTTACGTGCCCGGTTACCGACTCATTATCGCTTTCGAATGTCCATGATTCGTCGGGGTTATCTCTGACGGTATCTTTGCCGGTATATTCGAATGAAGGATTCTGGATCAGATTTCTCAATACCGTCTGTGAATTTCCTTCGACACTGAATAAAAGAAAAAATAATAATCCTATCAAAAAACATCGTCCGGGCATAGTGCATATAAATTAATAAATTACATATTACAATTCCACCTCGTCAGGGCATCGAGAGCACACCAAGAGGAATTCTTTTTGAAGCGCCGGTCACCGAAGGGAGGTTCCCCGGTCTATTGTCGATTGTTTCATTTGCAAGAACGGCAAAACAAGCCGCTTCTTTTGCTTCGACCGGTAAACCGGCATCGCCCGAGGTTATCACATCGGCGGGTTCAAAATATTCACTCAATGCATCCATCATATAGTTATTTTTCGCCCCACCGCCGCTTACGATAACTTCGTCTGCACCTTTTTTACCGGGAATAAATTGCGAGTAAGAATAGAATATCGACCACGCAGTGAATTCCGAGACCGTTGCAATGATATCTTCTTTCGTGCAATTATCCGGTATGTATTTTTTGAGCTTTTTCAGGAATAAATCGCCAAATTCTTCGCGACCGGTAGATTTGGGCGGTTTTCTCTGCAGGTACGGATGTTGAACGAGTTTCATAAAGAGCGCTTCATTGACCGTACCTCTTCGGGCAGTTACTCCGTTTTTGTCAAAGTTTTTATCGAAATATTTCTGCATCAATGCATCAACTACCATATTCCCCGGACCGGTATCGAAAGCGATGACACGGGATGGATTCGGATTGCGCGGCAGAAAAGTAAAGTTAGCGATGCCGCCGATGTTAATCAACAGCCGGGATTTTTTCATATCCCGGAAGAGAACATAATCGGCATAGGGGACAAGCGGCGCACCCTGTCCGCCAAGCGCTATGTCGGCGGAACGGAAATTACCGATGACCGGGATGCCTGTCAATACCGCGAGCGTTGAAGGGTCGCCGATTTGCAGTGTTGCTCCGAATCGCTTGCCGAATTTCCGCTCCTTCGCCGGACGGTGATACATCGTTTGTCCGTGACAGCCGATCAAGTCGATTTTCTTACCGGACTTCGAGCGTGCCCGTTTTACCGCATCGGTGTAATGATATGAAAGCGCCTGATTAAGATCGTTAATTTCATCGATTCGCGATGTCGATGGGTCGGAGTTCCGGCGGAGCGCTCCTGCCAATTTCACCGGGAATTTTTTATGGACGTGAGTCAGCAGTTTCCATTCGATAGAATTATTTTTTCTGCGGATTTGCATTATCACGCAGTCGATGCCGTCAAGCGACGTGCCTGACATTATACCGGCTACGATCCTTGTCTTCTTTTTTATCATTTTTATGGTCTCGAGTTTTACTTTGCGGCTTTTGATTAATTTTGTTATACTGTGTTAGATGTTAATTGTTATTGGTTATTGGTTAATTGTTCGTTGACCGCAACATTCCGATTAACTATTAACTGATAACCGATAACAATATTAAATAATCAATAAAAAATAATAAATCCAAATCCCATGCTTCTCGGCGCGCACATGTCAATCAGCGGCGGCGTTCATACCGCATTTGAACGCGGTAAACAAGTCGGTTGTACCACCATGCAGATCTTCTCAAAGAACAACAATCAGTGGAAGGGCAAACCGCTGACCGACACAGATATTATAAACTACAAAAAGGAAGCAAAGAAAACAACCATACACCCTGTTGTTGTTCATTCTTCGTATCTTATAAACCTGTGTGCAAAGGATAAATCGACTCTTAAAAAATCGCGCGAGGCATTTCACGACGAACTTGACAGGTGTCAACGGTTGGGAATACCGTATTTCGTGTTTCATCCCGGCTCACACGTCGGACAGGGTGAAGATACGGGGTTACGGATCATTGCCGAATCTTTGAACTTACTCCATGAAAAGACGAAGGGCTATCGTGTGAAATCGGTTTTGGAGGTTACTGCCGGGCAAGGATCGAATCTTGGCTACCGCTTCGAGCATATTCGTAAGTTAATAGATATGGTGGATAACAAACGCAGAATGGGTGTATGTGTCGATACCTGTCATCTTTTCGCCGCCGGTTATGATATTTCAAATGAAAAAGGGTACGAAAAAACGTTTCGGGAATTTGACGATATAATCGGATTGAAAAGATTGTTGGTTATCCATTTAAACGATTCGAAAGGAATACTTGGATCTCGGTTAGACAGACACGAGCATATCGGAAAAGGGCGGATTGGCGGCGCGGGATTTTCGCTTATTATGAACGACAAGCGCTTTAAAGATATACCCAAAATCCTTGAAACACCCAAAGGGGATGATATGAAAGAAGACAGGATGAATTTGAAACGATTAAGGGGGTACTTAAAATAAAAGTAATGCAAACTAACGAAAGAATTAATTTGTTTAATAATAACAGGAAAACAAAATGGTAAACCCGGGAGTAACCGCTGCAACAGGCGCCGCGGCGGCTGCCGCTGCTGCAGCGCAAGCACGGAAAGCATCCGGAGCAATTGTTCATGTTGAGCCGGAACACTTTCAGGAATTAGTAGGTAAATCAAGAAATAGTCTTGTTGTTTTTGCACAAGGTGGTTTTCTTTCAAAGAAAAATTATTATCTTACAACGTATAAAGGATTGTTTTTTTATACGGATTCGTCTACAGTGTTACAATTTTCGGGCGACACGGAATTAATAAAAGCGAAATCAATCTGGGTACCGTAAGCCGGTAAAGGTGAATATTATGAGTGAAGTACAGACACTACAGGATATACTGAACCAGAATACTAAAGAGGGCGAGTTGTACCGCAAACTCGACAACGAGCGTGTGCTGTGTTACGCGTGCGGTCATCGTTGTGTAATACCCGAGGGACGGCAGGGTGTCTGTAAGGTCCGTTATAATACCGGCGGTACGTTGATGGTTCCGTCGGGATATGTGGGTTCATTGCAGGTAGACCCGATCGAGAAAAAGCCGTTCTTTCATGCATTTCCCGGATCGCTTGCGCTGAGCTTCGGTATGCTGGGCTGCGATTATCATTGTTCGTACTGTCAGAACTGGATTACATCACAGGCCTTGCGCGACCCGAATGCGGTATCGCATCCGGAATATGTCAGTGCGGATCGACTTGTTCGTCTTGCCCGCGAATACGGGGCGCCGGTTATTACCAGCACATACAATGAACCGCTTATCACCAGCGAATGGGCCGTAGAGATTATGCGGCTCGGTCAGGAACAGGGGTTGATCGGATCGTATGTTTCAAATGGAAACGGAACGCCGGAAGTGCTCGACTATATACGGCCGTTTGTCGATCTGTTTAAGATCGATCTGAAGGGATTCAACGACAAGAATTACCGGAAACTCGGCGGCAAACTGCAACACGTTCTGGATACGATAAAGATGACGCACGAACGCACGTTCTGGGTTGAAGTAGTTACGCTCGTCGTTCCGGGTTTCAACGATAGCGATGAAGAGCTTCGCGATTGCGCCCGGTATATTGCATCCGTCTCGAAGGATATACCATGGCACGTGACGGCATTCCACTCCGATTACAAAATGCTTGACCGGAACGCTACGCCGGTGCAGCGGGTCATACGCGGCGCGGAGATCGGATATGAAGAAGGATTACATTATGTTTTTGCGGGCAATGCGCCGGGTATGGTCAATACGTTTGAGAATACATTTTGCCCTGAATGTCATAGCACGGTTATTGAGCGCTGGGGTTTTCGGGTTCAAAAGAACCGGCTTGTCGATGGACACTGTCCTGATTGTAAACATGAGATTGCCGGCATCTGGTCGAAATCGGAAATTGAAAAGTACAGATCACACATTCTATAAGTGCTGAAAATAACAAACGGAGGTTGAGATGAGGCATTCTGCTTTGGCGGTTGTTGTTCTGACGGCGATCGGTTTTTTAGTCCTCCCGCTTGCTGCCCAGGAGACGGTAGAGGAAAAATCATACACTCAGTTTGTTTTTGGTGAGAGTGAATTGGCGTTCCGGCAGCAGCAATCGAACCGGACCCGGTTTATTCCGGGCGTGAGTACGTATGGGAGCGGCGGTATTGCGTATTATACATTGCATTCGTTAAGTCCGTTTAGCTGGCAATTCGGTGCAGGGTTCTTTTCTTTTAATGATGTACCGGATCGTCATTATCGCGGAACGCTTGTCGATGAAACAGCGCTTGCTTTACCTATCTATACCGGCATTCGGTACGACCTTTACCGTGCGTCCGATCAGGTTGTAGATTATACGGTCTTCAGCAGTTTTATCGGCGGACCTGTAATCGGTATGGCTATTCCGGATGGTTCCGGTTTTGCAAACGTTCTATCGGCGACTCAATTTCGTTGGGGCGCCGGCGGACAGGCAGCTCTCGGTATTGAAGTATTTTTCTCCGAACGTTGGGCGGGATATGTGCAGGCAGGTGTAGATGCGGTCGGGTTTACCAGACCATTGGGCGGAGAGAAAGGATATCTCGGTCCTGCCATAGGTCTTGGATTTGGCCGGATATTGGGTAGATAATTAATCGCGTTTTAAATGCGGGGGTTTAAAACCCCGGTAAATATCAAACCGCGAATCATAGAAGACTATATTAAAATTTTTATCGCGGAGGGTACCGCCGGAAGGGTAAAGATAAAATTCATCGATGGTATCGGTAGGTTCATCGCTCGGACGCCCGTCTTTCGAATAAAAACGCAGCACATAGTAACCAAGCTCATACGGTGCACTCTCAAGTTGTTTGTGAATGTTTTCGTACGAGATTATGTGTACGTCCGTTTCTTTTTTGTCATCAGACATATTTTCGTTAGGTTCGATTTTTTTATCGTTCAAATGCATCGGGACGGACGATCATTAAAATTGAAGATTGTGGAACAACAAGATATTCTTTGTCTTCGTATTCGATTTCAATCGCCGAGTCTTTGAGAAAAAGAGCATAGTCCCCCTCTTCTGCCTGTAAAGGAATGTATTTGACGGGATCCTTTGGTGTTGTTGACCACGGTTCCTGATCCATATAGTTTGGATTTACAACAGGGTACCCGGGGCCAACCTGCACGATGTATCCGCTCTGTACCCTCTCTTTTTCTTTAACACCCGGCGGTAAATACAGTCCGTGCTTGGTTTTATCCTTTTCCTTATCGGGAAGGATCAGGACTCTGTCGCCGACTACGATTAATTTTTTTCGTGTTCCGATTTGCATAATATAAAAGATATAAAAATTTAAGCGATTATACAATTCACGGAGGATGTACAATGCGAAATAAAATATCAGGTTTTTTATACTTAACGGCGATTATTTTCATATCCTGTAACGCACATAATGATGGATTACCGGATTTTAACAGTCCGGTTGTCGGTGATCCGCCGCAGACGGTCCAGGATACATTTATCCCTGAGCCCGGGGAATATAATGTCGAAACATGGGTGGAGAATTTACGCATTCCGTGGGCGCTGGTTTTTTTATCCGATGAGAAAGCGCTCGTTACCGAGCGTGCCGGCCGAGTTCGATTGATCGAAAACGGAGTATTGCGTGAAGAACCGTACAAGATAATTGAAAACGTTGAACACGTTGGTGAGGGCGGCTTGATGGGGCTTGCAAAACATCCTCACTATCCGGATCAGCCGTATCTTTTTGTAATGTACACGTACCGTGACGGTGGGTCGCTGTATAATCGCGTTTCCCGTTATCGCGATACCGGAACGGCTATGGAATTCGATCGTGTTATTGTAGACCGGATCCCCGGTCATTCGGTGCACGACGGGGGCAGGATTGCGTTCGGTCCGGACGGAATGTTGTATGTATGCACCGGAGATGTCTGGCAGGCGCAGATAGCTCAGGATATGGATAACCTCGGCGGTAAGATATTGAGATACACACCGGATGGTGACATTCCCGGCGATAACCCGTTCGAAAACTCCCCGGTGTATTCTCTCGGACACCGCAATCCACAGGGACTTGCGTGGCATCACGAAACCGGATCGTTATTTTCATCCGAGCACGGACCTTCGGGAGAATTTGGCCTGCGTGGTAAAGACATTATTAATGTAATTGAAAAAGGCGGCAACTACGGTTGGCCGCTTGTGCTTGGCAGGGCTAACGTCGAGCCGTATCTCGATCCAATAATAATGTGGGAAAGAGCGACGCCTCCGGGCGGGATGACTTTCTGGAACGGCAGATTATATGTAGCAACTTTGCGCAGCCGGTCGCTTATACGAATCGACCTTGAGCGGGCAGGCGACGGTTATGAGGTTGTTTCCATCGATCGCTTGTTTGCGAATGATTGGTTCAGTGGTGTATACGGCAGATTGCGCGATGCCGTCGTCGGACCCGATGGAGCGCTCTATGTACTTACGAGCAATCGGGACGGACGTGGCTCTCCGAGATCGGGAGATGATAGGATACTTCGTATAAATCCTAATTAACAAATCCGAAATCCTAAACAATGTCGAAATTTCGAATGTAATAATTTTCAAAACCTGTCGATGTAATTTTTTGGTTCATTTGAAGATTGGAATTTTGAATCTGTTTCCGATTTAGAAATTAGAATTTAGTATTTTTATTGACATAAAAATGCGATCAATGAAATTAAGCTACACAATTCCGAATAACACAAAGATCGGTCACGTTCACCTGAAAGTGGCTGACCTCCAGCGGGCGCTTGATTTTTATTGCGGTTTGCTGGGCTTTGAATTGGTGACACAATGGAAGGACAGCGCAGCATTTATATCGGCGGGGGGATATCATCATCATATCTCTTCGCCAGCTCCGTATATTCCGTCACCTGTTGTTTTTCCCAATGCCCATTCTTCCCCAGCTCTTTCGCCATCAGTTTGACAACTTTCGGTGCGCATTCAACGCTTGCCCGTGCGTTGAGCAACAGTGCGCGTGTTCGCCGTGAGAG
>PWTU01000557.1 GCA_003562775.1 Ignavibacteriales bacterium | reverse complement strand
TATCCTATTTTTGAATTATCCTAACGGAACATCCGGCAGTTTCGTTTTTAATGTCTTTTTCAGGTATCCGAACACTTCCTCGGGTGTTCCCATAGTCAGTGCCCTGCGGCTGATTTTTGCGGCTTCTTTATAGTTAACCGACCGAATAATTTTTTTCACTTCGGGCAATACCGAAGGTACGACGCTTAAAGAGTCAATACCCATACCGACAAGCAGTATAGTAGCTATGGGATCGCCGGCCATTTCCCCGCACATTCCCACCGGCACCTTACGTTTATGACCGCCGTCAATGGTGTGTTGAATCATACGCAGGACTGCAGGATGGAATTCCTGGAATAATTTTGTAATGGTTGGATTGCCTCTATCGACGGCAAGCAGGTATTGAATTAAATCGTTGGTGCCGATACTTAAAAAATCGACGAGGCGGGCAATTTCTTTTGCCAGAATCGCAGCGGAGGGCACCTCAATCATTGCACCCACCTGCATGTTTTTGTCAAAGGGAATATTCTTAGAGTGAAACTCTTCCTTCACATCCCTTATATGATTGAGCGTCGCCGATATCTCCGACACACCCGAGATCATCGGTAAAAGAATTTTCACATTTTTTTTCAAACTTGCGCGGAACATTGCACGCAACTGTGTCTTTAATAATTCAGGTCGATCGAGCAATATGCGAATGCCACGCCATCCAAGAAACGGATTGTTTTCTTCAATCGCCAACGGATAAACTTTGTCGCCGCCGATATCGAAAACCCGCAGGACCACATCGTGCGGATAAACTTTTTCCGCTGCAAGCCAATACGCTTCGTACTGTTCATCCTCGGTCGGAAATGTATCGCGACCGATGAGCAAGCTTTCGCTGCGGAACAACCCGATTCCTTCCGCACCCTGAAATCCGACATAATCAAGTTCTTCCTCAAGATCTGCATTCGCTGATAAAATTATCTGCCTCCCGTCCTTTGTTTCAGCTGGCAGGTCCCGCAGGACGGTGAGTTTTTTCTCAAACAACGCATATCGACGCTGTTTCTCGATATATTTTTCAACGTCGGTTTTATTCGGGCGAATGATCGCAGTTCCGCTGTATCCGTCAAGAATCATTTCGTCGCCGGTATTGGCATCGCTGCTAATACGCGTAAGGCCGACGACAGCGGGGATTTTTAACGAACGAGACAGGAGTGCAGTATGTGAAGTAATCCCCCCCCTGTCCGTCGCATAACCAAGGACATCATTTCTTGATAGTAAAATAGCATCGGCCGGTGATAGATTTTTCGCAACAACAATTGCCGTTCCTTTGAAGCGTGAAAACAATCGTTCCTGCTGAATGTTCCGGAGAATACGATGTTTCACATCCTCAATATCGTCAGCCCGTTCCTGCATATAGGATTCGTCGGCATCGAGCATCTGTTGCTGATACTTAGACAATTCACTGTAGACGGCAGACTCCGCATTCAGCCGTTCCGTACGAATTCGCTCGACAATCTGATCAATTATCACCGGATCGTGTAGAAACATAATCTGCGCTTCGAAAATCCGTGCTTTTGCATTGCCTATTTTTTGTTCAGCAAAGGAGAGTATTTTATTTAATTCTTTTTCAGATCGTTGAATCGCCTGTCTCAATCGATCGATCTCTTCTTCAGCTTCCTCTGGTTCAACGATTCGCTGGTTTACTTCAACGGTTTTACGTTCGAATACAAATACCTGTCCATAGGCAAGACCCGGCGACGCGGCTATGCCGTGAATAACAACTCTTTTGTTATTCCGTACCGTATTTTGTTCAACCGGTTGAGCAGGATTTGTATTTTTGGTTTGATCAATCATTCCGCGTAAGAAATTTGTTAAAATTCGTCAAACCCTTCTTCAAACACTTTTTTGATTGCCTGAAACGCCTCTTTTTCATCGCTCCCTTCCACGCGAACCGTAAGCTCGGCCCCTTCCTCGGCAGCTAATGACATTACTCCAATAATACTTTTACCGTTGATTTCCATCCCGTCTTTGACGATAGTGAAATCTGAAGAAAACTTTGCTGCCGCTTTCACCAGCACTGCCGCCGGTCGTGTGTGTATTCCTTTTTGGTTTTTTACGGTTAATGTTTTTTCAATCATATAATACGTTGAAGATTCCCCTCCTATACCAATAATAATATATGCAATTTGAATTTAATAATCTCTACCCAACAGCATATTGGCAAACGACCGCAAATTATCCCGTCCTTCGGTTTTCGGAAGGCGATCCAAACATTTCTCTGCCATAGAAGTATAATGAGCAACGGCATCTCTTGCGGCATCCGGAGCTTTTGTCTGTGTATATACATCGAGTACCGCATTAATCTCTCGGGTGCTGCCGGCCGTACGATTGAATACATGCTGTAATATCAATTTCTGAGATTTTGACGCTTGCTCGTTTGCATATAACAACAAAAACGTTCGTTTTCCCGTTTTTATATCATTATGAACCGGCTTACCAAGCTTAATCAGTTCCGCCGTAACATCAAGCAAATCATCCTGAATTTGAAATGCAAGTCCGAGAAAAGTACCGAATTCGTGCAATGCCTTTAACTGCTTTGCATTTGCATTTCCGATAACGCCTCCAATTGCCGCGGCGATCCTGAGTAATGCACCGGTCTTCTTCTCAATCATATTGAGATAGTGATCGACCTTTACATCATACATTTGCTCGAATTCCATATCGAGAGTTTGACCTTCGCACACCTCAAGCAATCCGTCGGTGAATAAGCTTGTTATTTCTTCAAGACGGCCGCTCGTGCTTTCAAGTAATGAATGATATGCAACTGCAATGAGTGCATCGCCGACGAGTATCGCGATATTTTCATTCCACTTTTTATGTACCGTCGCTCTGCCGCGCCGCGAATCCGATGCATCCATAATATCATCATGTACGAGAGTAAAATTATGCAATATTTCTATAGCAAGAGCGGCGGGTAATGCATTTCGCCATTTGCCGCCGACTGCATCACACGAAAATAATGTTAGCAAAGGACGAATGCGTTTTCCTCCTGCATCGAGTACGTATCGTCCCGCTTCGTACATTGAAACCGGTTCACGTTTCGTTAATATACTTGATATGCGGTTATTAATCTCCGAACGATACCGCTCTATAGCATGATCGAAGGTTTTCATGATAACGTGTTTATTTATTTTCCGAGATGTTCGTTTTAATATCTACTTGCACAAGCTGCAGGTCGGCAACAGTTCGGGCGCCGGTAAGAAACATTACCCGTTTTACATCCTCAACCCAATGCTGTATATGCTTCTTAAGAGCGCGTGTACCACCCCGCGCCGTTGTTTCAAGAAATATCCGTGCAGCACCTACCATATCAGCGCCGAGTGCAATTGCTTTTGCCGCCGTCAAACCATCGTATATTCCACCAGAAGCAATGACGTACAACGATCGGAATTCCGGGCGCAATGACGTTACCATTTGTAACGATTCACGGGTGGGGATTCCCCAATCCCAGTATTGTTTAGAAGTGGATCCGCTTTTTTGACGCATCATTTCGATACCCGACCAACTTGTTCCACCCGCTCCTGCCACATCGATGTGAGTAACACCAACAGACAGGACACGTCGCGCAACATCTGAGGAAATACCCGCACCTACTTCTTTAATGATAACCGGACATTTCAATGCTTTCACTAAAAGAGCCATACCATCAAGAACACCCCGAAAGTTTGTGTTACCTTCCGGCTGCATTAACTCCTGCAACGGATTCAAGTGAACGACAAGCGCATCGGCGCGAATACCATCGACAAGCCGGTGAAAATCATCAATTCGGTACTCATCTTTATTAAGCCGTGCGACTTCAGTCGCTCCGATATTTCCAAGCAGTGGTACCGAAGGAGCAATTTCACGTATGTCGCTAAAACTTTTACCGGAGGTTGCATTGTCCAACATCTGACGTTGACTTCCCACACCCATTGGTATGGATAATTCCTCACAAACCGCAGCAAGCTGCCGGTTGATCGCTTCACCCCGTGCAAATCCCCCGGTCATGCAGGAAATCAAAAGCGGCGCCGTAATCTTTTTGTTTAAAAAAACCGTACTCGGTTTGATCTCATCATAATTTAATTCGGGCAACGCATTATGGATAAAATCAACGTCTTCGAAACCGGTTGTTTTCGTTCGGAATGCAACATCCTTATTTAACACAATATCGACATGGTCGCGTTTACGACGGGCAGATGAACGACTCGATTCTTTTTTCTTCGGTGTGGATTTACTCATACATACAGTTTTATTTTTTTCAAAATAATAATAATCGAAATTATAATCAATAATCGGGCAAAAATGAAGATTTTTATTTGATTATTGGTTATATCATTAGTATATTTAAAGATATTATAAATTGAACATGTAAACATACCAGTTCAGTCATTATTTTTTAAAGTTATACATGAGAGCAATTATCCCCGTTGCCGGCGTCGGAACAAGACTCCGGCCACATACATATACTCATCCGAAAGTCCTCCTTAATGTTGCCGGAAAACCCATAATAGCCCATATAATGGATAAAATCGTTGAGGACGGCATCAAAAAGGCAACAATCATAGTGGGCTATCTCGGAGACAGGATCAGAAATTATCTCGAAACTAATTACGATATCGAACTCGATTTTATTTATCAGGAAGAACGCCGCGGTTTGGGACACGCTATATATATGGCAAAAGATACCTTTAAAAACGATCCGCTTTTTATTATTCTCGGTGATACCGTCTTCGACGTTGAATTAAAAAATGTTCTGAAGAAAAAAGAATCTTCCTTAGGAGTAAAAAAGGTCGACGATCCGCGCAGATTCGGCGTAGCAGTGACAGAAAACGACATCGTGACTAAACTTGTTGAAAAACCTCAGGAGCCGGTCAGCAATCTCGCACTTGTTGGATTATATCTGATACAGGACCCGGATATGATAACCGATTGTCTTGCCGAGCTAATACGTAAGAATATTAAAACGAAGGGTGAATTCCAGTTGACCGATGCTCTCCAGATTATGCTCGATCGGGGGCATACGATGACTACCTTCCCCGTTGAAGGGTGGTACGATTGCGGTAAACCTGAAACAATGCTATCTACCAACCGACACCTTCTTGATAAATCTTCGTTTATCGCCGATGGCGCCGCCGAAGGAAATGTTATTATTCCGCCTGTTTTTATATCGGAAACGGCATCGATTAAAAACTCGGTGATTGGGCCATACGCAACAATCGCCGATAATTCCATTGTTAAGGAATCGGTGATAAAGGATTCGATTATCGGCACCGGTTCAAGTGTCGAACAGGCGCTTCTGGATCGGTCTATAATCGGTAATGAGGCATATGTAAAAGGGGGCTATAAACGCATCAACCTCGGAGATTCATCCGAAATTGACTTTAGTAACGATCCCGAATTTAATTCATAATTTTAAATCGCTTAATTTCTCACATTTATTAATCAACAGGAGTTTATTAATCTATGGGATTTTTGTTTACATCAGAATCTGTCTCGGAGGGACATCCGGATAAAGTATGTGATCAGGTGTCGGATGCGGTTCTTGACGCCGCCTTGCGCGAAGATCCGGATTCGCGCGTCGCCTGTGAATGCTTTACGACAACAGGGTTAATCCTCATCGGGGGAGAAATTACTTCAAAGTCTCACATCGATTTTCAGGAAATTGCACGATCGGTTATCCGGGAAATTGGATATACAAAATCGGATTACAAGTTCGACGCCGATTCCTGTTCGGTTTTGCTCACCGTTCATAAACAATCGGGTGATATCGCGATGGGTGTCGACACCGGCGGTGCCGGTGACCAAGGAATGATGTTCGGTTATGCAGTCGATGAAACCGACGAGCTGATGCCAATGCCGATCATTTATGCACACCGTTTAGTCGAACGGCTCGCAACTGTCAGAAAAAAGGAAAACGCCTTGATGCCGTACCTCCGGCCCGATTCAAAATCGCAGGTAACGGTTGAGTACGGCGACGATAAAAAGCCGAAACGTGTTCACACCGTCGTTATATCCACCCAACACGACGACAACGTCACCCAGGAGCAAATTAAAAAAGACGTTATCGAACACGTGGTCAAAAAAATAATACCGGCAAAGCTCCTCGACGATAATACGATCTATCATGTCAATCCAACCGGTAAATTCGAGATTGGCGGCCCGCATGGCGACTCAGGCTTAACCGGACGCAAAATCATTGTCGATACGTATGGCGGACGAGCTCCGCATGGCGGCGGTGCATTCAGCGGAAAGGATGCATCGAAAGTAGACCGTAGTGCTGCGTACGCAACCCGTCATCTTGCTAAAAATATCGTTGCAGCCGGTGTGGCAACAGAATGTTTGATCCAACTATCGTATGCAATCGGCGTTGCAGAACCGGTGAGCGTATATGTTCATACATACGGAACAGGCAAAAAACCCGATAATGAAATTGCTGCATTTATAAAAACAGAAATCGACCTTACTCCCAAGGGAATCATCGAACGCCTTGAGCTCAAACGCCCCATTTACAAAAAGACGGCGGCATATGGGCACTTCGGACGCAACGATGATGATTTCCGATGGGAACATCTTGACCTTGTCGATAAATTTAAATCATTACTATAATGTTTCATCATATTTTCAGGAGAACTATGGACCAGAAGAAGGGACAATATAAAGTTGCGAGCTTGAAGCTTGCAGATGAAGGACAGAAGCGGATCGCGTGGGCAGAATCTCGCATGCCGGTTATGATGTCGCTTATCGAGAAATACAAAAAAACAAAACCGCTCAAGGGCTATCGCATCGCAGGTTGTCTTCACGTCACAAAAGAAACAGCCGTGCTCGTAAAAGCTCTCGAAGCGGCAGGTGCGAAAATAAGCTGGAGCGGATGTAACCCGCTTTCGACAAACGATTCGGTTGCAGCGGCTCTCGCCGACGAAGGTTATTCAATTTTTGCATGGCACGGGATGAATGTCAAAGAGTTCTACTGGGCAATCGACCGTACGATCGACTTCGAACCCAACCTCACCCTTGACGACGGCGCAGACCTTATTTTTACGCTACACAATAAATACCGTAAACTTGCAGAAAATGGGGTTATCGGCGGTACTGAGGAAACAACCACCGGCGTGAAACGTCTACGTGCAATGGCAGATGCCGGCGAACTCCTCTATCCCGTCATCGCTATCAATGACACACCGACAAAGTGGGATTTTGATAACGTATACGGTACAGGTCAGTCGACGCTCGACGGTATTCTTCGTG
>PWTU01000525.1 GCA_003562775.1 Ignavibacteriales bacterium | reverse complement strand
CGCTTCAAAACATCGGCCACAATCGAACCCTCGAGATCGACGGTACTATTACAAACAACGGAACGATTCGGAATGATGCTTGGGCTTTTAGAATAAATGTCAGTGGTTCGGTAACAAATAAGGGTGAATGGACAAGTGGTTCGATAAATCTTACAGGTGTCGGTCAGCGCACGATAGCGGGGTCAGGTATTACCGGTACGTTTAATTCCACTGGTAGTCACGTTATCCTTACGGGCGATAACGTGATGCCAAATTTAACCATTCAGTGGGCGTCCCGTTGCGTATTGGCATCGGGAGCTACGCTAACGATCGTAGAAAATGTTATCACGGGGGAACTGGAGAATCGAGGGATGGTATATATGCAATTTCCAACCGAAACGACAAAGGATTACAATTTCTTCGCCGCCACTGCCCGTGTGCTCGCAGGAAGCGGTATCGATACGCTGTCGGTAAAATCTTATGGTTATCAAGTTCCTCAAACATTTGCAAATTCGGTACGAACGTGGTGGGAATTCGAAACACTACCTGATGAAACGCATATATCTCTTCCGTATGTGACGTTCCATTACAGCGACGATATGCTCGGAAATAATATTGAGGACCAGATTGAACTGTATCACTCCGACGACGGCGGTGAGACGTGGAGACAATTATCCACATCTCTTAATACCACACGTAACACTGTCCAAAAATGGGTGCGGGTCAACGATGTTCCTTCGAACGGCAGTTTTTTGTTGTCATCTACCGCCGATCCAGTTTCGGTAATGCCGTCGGTAACCGTATCGGTCATCGGGAGAAACGATATCCGCGTAGGACCACCGAATCGCTATTCAATTCATTATGTCAATAACAGCGATGTGCCCACCGAGGATTTTCTTATGTTGATTAACACACAGGAAGGCGTTCACATCGAGCGGATAGAACCTTCATCGCCTCCCGGCGTTCAAGCGGAGTCTATACCAATAGACAGTCTTACGTATGATGGTGAAGATATGGAAGTATATTTGTGGGTATCGGGTATGGCTCCTCGGGAGGAACGTTTATTTGATGTTATTCTCCGTGCGTATCCCGAAGGATTTGTGCCGAAAAAATCCGATGTTCTTGATCCCGAAGCAATAGAGGCAGCACCACTTGTGTATGTTGCGGGGGTAGTTGCCTGGATTGGTGTCGGCCTGCTGGTTGATTATGTGGCTGATGCATCTGTGAAAGTAACGGAAAAAATATGGGAAGCAGAATCAAGTTGTGAAGAAATGAGGGAAACTCTTAAAGGAGCGATAAAGGACGGTATCAAAAAAACAAATGAGGAGTGGAAGGGTGGAGAAAAGCCGGTAAAGAAGGTAGCAGAAAGCACTGCCTGGAAAGTAGTAAAAAAAACTACGGATATTATTGTATGGCCAGTAAAGCTCGGGAAATTAGCTCTTGATAGTTATGGTGCCGTGTTTCGAGGGGCATACAGGTATGTTCACGGACGTGATCCGGCACCGCCAACCTGGCAGCAATCGATAGATATTCTTAAAGCATCTGCCGAAGAAAAAAATAAATGTCCGAGTATATCTGCAATGGAGCTACTAAATTATTTTAACAAAGATGAAGAAATAATCATTGTAGACTGCGACGGAAACGTGAGAAGATTTATCGGAGGGACCTCGGAGAATATCAAGACTCTTCGTAAAGTCACATCATGGGATCCGAATGAAAAAGTTGCCCCTGCAGGATACGGCGCCGAGGGGTTTATTTCCTCTGCGGGACGTATGAACTATCAAATATTATTTGAAAATCTCCCCGCGGCAACGGCACCGGCATGGCGTGTAATCATCGTCGATACATTAAGTGATGTCTTCCAATGGGAAACGGTGGAATTCGGTAAAACCAGCCACGAGGGAGAAGAATACGAATGGAAGATGACACGCGAGGGTAATATACTACGGTGGGAAATAGAAGATATTGAGCTCGTGCCGAACGTAAATCCTCCGGAGGGTGAAGGATATGTGACCTTTTCAGTAATGACTAAAGACGGACTTCCATCGGGAACGCAATTGCGAAACAGAGCCGATATTATATTCGATTTCAATCCACCGATAATGACCGATGAAGTGATTAACCCCCTTGATTTCAGACCGCCTGTGACAACAATACACGAGCTGCCTGCCGAGAGTCTCGGTCCTGAGATTGTCGTACGGTGGACAAGTGACGATGGACCCGAAGGCTCCGGGGTTGAGTCTACTGCATTATTTGCGTCGAAGGACGGCGGTGGGTTCTTCCCTGTCGGTTCGACAAGTGCCGATTCCCTGCTTGTTCCGGTGGAGGTAAATTCCCGTTATTCCTTTTATGCCTTGTCGAGAGATAATGTGGGCAATGTGGAGAGTGTTCGGCCGTCGGTAGTAGAAACTTTGATTACAGGGACAACGGGTGGCGTGGATGATGAGAGAGATGTGCCGACGATATTTTCGTTAAGCCAGAATTACCCGAATCCGTTTAATCCCCGGACGACAATTGAATTTTCCTTACCCGCTGACGGATATACTACATTGAAAATTTATAATATACTCGGTCAGGAGGTTTCGACCCTGCTGGCGGATGATATGAAGTCGGGGTATTACAAAGTGGATTGGAATCCATCGAATGTTTCAAGTGGTATGTATATATATCGTTTGTTACAAGGTGACAATATGGTGGTGCGAAGGATGATGTATCTCAAATAAGGAAAATATTGCAATATGATTCTGTAATAATTAATACTACTTTGGAGGTTACAATGAAAGCCAATCTTCTAATATTATTCACCATCTTCCTGTTTATTTGCGGGGTTCGGTTAATGCAAGGGCAGGAAACAGGCACTGTTACCGATATCGACGGTAATGTCTACCAAACAATAAAAATAGGCGAGCAATGGTGGATGGCAGAAAATTTGAAAGTTTCAAGATATAGAAACGGCGATAACATACCAAATGTAACCAATGACTCTGAATGGGTAAATCTTACCACTGGCGCCTGGGCTTATTACAATAATGATTTGTCCTATGGTGATACATACGGTAAGCTGTATAACTGGTATACGGTCGATGATTCACGTGGTATATGTCCTGAAGGTTGGCATGTACCGAGCAACCAAGAATGGATAGCATTGGAGGATTTTCTCGGTGGTCATGCAGTTGCAGGAGGTAAAATGAAGAGCACCAGTGGTTGGTTCCAAGATGGCAACGGGACAAACGAAAGCGGTTTTTCGGGTCTCCCGGGCGGCGGGCGTAACCATGAAAATGGTCAGTTCTCCGGTATGGCAGGATTCGGGTCGTGGTGGAGTTCGACTGAAACTTACCCCGACAGTGCATACCGACGCCAGTTGCGTCACTATGATACTCTTGTGGGTAGACACCCCTATTCTTCTAAGAAGCTTGGAGTTTCTATTCGTTGCCTTAAAGATGATGAAAAACCTTCGGATCAACCATCTACATTATCCCCCGGAAATGCTACCGCCGGTGTAGGTATTTCACCGAGACTTAGATGGTTAAAGAGTGCACACGCAACAACGTATAATATCCAGTTAACCGATAACAATGGTCTCAATATTGATGTCGATGAAATATCCGATACCACTTTTATAGCATCGGGCTTAGCATATGAAACCGAGTATGAGTGGAGAGTACGCAGTTGGAATATTCACGGATATAGCGATTGGTCGGCAACCAATAGTTTCACAACTATTGCCCCGCCGGAGAGAAAAGAGATCAAAGAAGCGCCGGCAGGCGTTAATCAAACGGTTGAATACGAAGAAAGCGGGTTGAAATTTACGGCTACTATTCAAGCATCAGCCGATGTAACAGTGGAGATATACGATCAGCAACCGTATTCGGGTGACTACCCGGAGGGAGTTGTACAAACAGGTGATATGTATATATATATAAGCGGCGACGAAATAGAATTCGGCAATGGGTATTTACATATACCGATAAATCTGCTGCCGCAGAATGTTGATACGGAAATTTTGACTATAGTGAAACGTGATGCATCCGGTGATCCGTGGGAAGATATAGGCGGAGAAGTCGTTGATGAATACTTTGTCAATACTGTTCCGTTTGACAAATTGGGTGAATTTACCATAGGTTTATTGGATGACGCGACATCAGTCGATCGTGATCCGGATACACTTCCGATAGATATTGTGCTTTATCAGAATTACCCGAACCCGTTCAACCCATCGACAATGATACGCTTTGCTCTTCCCGATGGGAATAAGGTAATTCTAACCGCATATAACATACTTGGACAGGAAGTAATGAGGTTAGTTGATGAGCATCTATCAGGCGGTACTTATGAGTTTGTTTTCGATGCATCTTCATTACCGGGCGGGGTATACATCTATCGCTTACAGGCAGGTGAATATGTGGAGAGTAAGAAGCTATTATATTTGAAATAAGGAAGCGAAGTTGGAGAAGTGATTATCGAATAAAACAAAATATGTTGTTAACAAATGCAAATTTTTGCAGGTAATTTAATAATTGATGTTACGCAGAATGATAAATTATAAACGTGCGACGCACTTTCCCTTGATGCGAATATGCGATTTTTCAAATATTATCAACAGCTTACACGGGGAAGTGCGTCGCACGTCTGCATTCAAAGCGTATTTACGTAACATCACTTAATAAGTACCATTAATATAGAAATATTACTGAGGAAATAACCATGGCACTCCATCGAACTATATTACTATCAATCCTCGCGCTTGTTTGCCTTTTGAACCTAACGGCGCAGAATACACCGTTAGAAGTCTACGCCCACGATAACTACACTGACCATCCGTTGGAGTCCGTACTCGTCAGTGTTTTACTAAATGGCGTCGTTATTGACTCGGCTTATACCAATGTAAACGGTGTAGCATCGCTCGCCGGCGTAACGAGTGTAAAAGAACCGGTTGGATTGCCATCCTCAATTACACTCAGCCATAATTACCCGAATCCGTTCAGAGATGACACGAACGTGGAGATCGGTATCCCCGAAGCACAGACGATTACCGCGGCTGTGTACAATATCCTCGGTCAACGTGTGGCATCGGAGCAGTTGCCGGTAGTGAGCGGATACTATACACTCAATCTGTCGCTGGGTCATCTTCCGACCGGTGTTTACTTTTTGCGAATTGAAGGAAGGGAATCGCAGGCAATTAAATTGCTTAAGATGGGAAGGGGCATTCATCCGTCCGGTCCTGTGTTTTCGATCTCCGGGGGCAGTTTCCCCGGCGGAGCGACAATCGGTAAATCAGCGGAAGATGAATATACCGTACGTGCAGTGAAAGACCGTTATGATGTCTATCAGGCAGTATTGGAGCAACCGCTTAGAAGCGGAGTTGCCGTTCCTCTTGCACGTAACAACATAGTTGAGTTTGTCGTGGTCGATGGAAATGACAATCCGGTTACGAAGCAGTTGGAGTTAAAAACAACCAATTATCAATCGACCATTACGACACCTCAGACATTGACCTTGAAATCCGGTGTATACAGGGCAATGGGTGAAGTTGAGCAGGGTATTTCATTGGAACGCACGGTAGAGATCCCGTCGGTTGATACAACGGTTGTACTTACCTTTGAGAATGCAGGTGTGAAGCTGGAAGGTGCACCGGATGCACCCGCAACCGATGCGACGTACGATTTATACATTCCGATCGTATATCCGGAGGAAACAATCAGCGTCGATCCGGATTTAATGTATGACGGTCGGGTACTTCGGACGGAAATAGAAGTTGTACTCAATCCCGATGTCACAATTTCAGAAGTAAACGGTCTGCTTGATAAATACAATGCACAGATCGTGAGTATGCTTGAAGGTAATACTATTTTCATTATCAGAGTGCCCGATCCTGGAGATGTCGCATCTCTCAATCAACTGGTCGCAGATATTGAAAACGAACCAATCGTGTTAATTGCATTAAAATCGGTCATTGTGGAAGATCCGGAACCTGTGTACGATAGCTATGCGCAGATCGAGATTCAGGAAATTCCTGTTCATATTGACACTTTGCATTACAATAGAATTGATCACCATTTAGCTTCACGTGCTCATGCTGCGTGGAACCTTCGGGATGCAATCACAGGATTAAGTAATCGACCCTGGATTGTAATCGGAGATATTTTCGGAGACGGCGCACCCGGAAGCGGATATAACGCTTTATTCACAAATACTGATTTTGCTGCAGTTGACACGAACTCGCATGGGTACCATGTACTCGGTATAATTACCGGAATGTATGACAGGGTGAGTAGTTTAACAGTTGAACAGAACAATGTCGTGGGAATGTTTCCTGAGCGGCTCAGGGTTCGTGCAGTGGACTTGAGTAGCACTGATGCAAATACGTGGCCTCGTAGGGCTAATTTGATTATTAATAGAATCAACGATATTATTACATCCGAGCCAAATGCACGAATAATTGTAAATACAAGCCTGAATAGCAGAGTTCTATCTGATCAATACTTGTGGGCTATTACCTGGATAATACGAGTCAGAGGCGGCTTAGAAAATATAGCTACAATACATGCCGGCTACGAGAATCGTTTTATCCACTTTACTGCTGCGGGTAACAACTGGATTGTTGACGGAGATATCATAAGTTGGGATGCACAGGATAATAGCTTTTTCGCTTATGCTGTTCTCGGCGATGTAACGATGCCCGGAATTAGCATCCCAAACCTTACAAACACCTTTGTTGTTGAAAATCGTGTTAATACATTGCATCACGATACCGATACACAACGGCAGCGTCCACTGCCCGGTTGCGCAATTAATAGATCGATAATGGGTGGAAATTTGTCTGCAATGGGTACTGAAGTTTGGTCTTTTGGAGCTTCTATCGGTGGTATTCAATATTCCGATCCACGTACTTCCTTTAAGTCCGGTACCTCAATGGCTACACCTCAAGCGGCGGGAGTTGCTGCGTATGTCTGGTCGGTGAATCCGAATCTGTCGGTGACTGAAGTAATGGATATTATCCGCAGTACGGCCGAAGCGAGAGCCACAAATACTTTGACGCCGGGTGTCGCCTGCAACGAAGTAATGCCACAACCCGTTATCGATGCATACGCTGCAGTTCTTGCTGCGGGCGGAGCCAATGCCCGCCGGATATTGCTTGATGTAAAAGGTAGCGGCGTCTTCGATCATAATGATATTGAAGAGTTTCTCAGTGTCTATCTGGATACTTTAAAAGCCGGAAAACTTGATTACTCTCGTTATGATCTTAACGGCGACGGCTTTACGGGAGGAGACAGCACCGGTCGTTT
>PWTU01000274.1 GCA_003562775.1 Ignavibacteriales bacterium | reverse complement strand
CCGAACGGTCGCCTCATACCGATCTTCATCAGCATTATATGTCATCGGGTAATCAGTTGACCATAAATTGGTCTCACCGAATTCACCTCGCAGGTATACACTTTCCGGCGTCACCGGAGGGCTATAATAAAACGTCACATCGACGCTATCGGTTTGTGCATTTACTATTGCCGGAAATATAAGAAATGATAAAAATATGATAAAATAACGCATGGTAGAAAAACTCACTATCTTTCGAAAAAGCACCGGACGGCGTCCGGTGTTCCAATTATTGTTTAATTAAAATCGCGCCCCGGTACGGCGGAATCGCCTCTATGCGTACACCACCATCACTCGTACGATACTCTCTCTCGTTCAGCACATCATAGTATGCACCGTCGTCTATATTTTTTATTTCGACATTCTGTGCGTTCCCGTTATTATTCAACGCGACCAAAACGACATTATCCTCATACCTTCTTTCGAATGCAAAGAGATTCCGCCGGTCATCCGCAACTTTTGTCTGAAAGGATCCTCTCCGCAGTGCGGGATTATCGTGACGGATCTTTATGAGTTGGATAAAATGGTTACGTAAATTGTGATTCCATTCATCCCTATCCCAGATCATCGTCCGGCGGCAATCGGGGTCATCCTCTCCTTCCATTCCAATTTCATCGCCGTAATAAATCATCGGCGCGCCAACGTGCGTCATTTTCATAATCGCCGTCAACTTGACCGCATCGATGTTATTGTTTGCGCGTGTGAGGTATCGTTCGGTATCGTGACTGCCGACGAGGTTCTGGTTCACAAAACTTACCTGAGGTGCATAATCATCGAACACCGCATATAATCGCTCGTTAAATTCAGTCGCCGAAATAGACTTATCGATAAAAAATTCGATAGCTGCGTTTCTGAATCTATAGTTCATAGTGGCGTCAAACTGATCGCCCTGTACCCACGCCGAAGCGTCGCCCCAGATCTCACCGACGATATATGCATCGGGATTGATTTCGCGTACAACCGGTCGCCATTCGATCCAGAACTCGTGCGGTATTTCATTCGGCACGTCGAGACGCCAGCCGTCGATACCGAATTCGGTCCAGTATCTTGTCACATCAAACAAATACTCTTTGACGTCGGGATGCATTGCCATCAGTTTCGGCAGGTCCGGCAAGCCCCACCATGCTTCGTAATTCGGCGGATGTTCGACGCGAACGGGAAAATCGTATACGTTATACCAGTGCAGGTACTCCGACCGCTCCTCATTTTCAATGATATCTTCGAATGCCCAAAAATCCGGTCCGGTATGATTAAACACACCGTCGAGAATTATCCGAATACCTCGCTTATGTGCTTCATCGAGCAAGGTACGAAATACTTCTTCGTCGCCGAAATGCGGGTCGATTTTGAAATAATCGGTCGTATGATATTTATGATTCGGAAGCGATTTAAATATCGGATTAAAGTATATCGCATTGACGCCGAGTTCTTCGAGATACCACAGATGGTCAATCACACCTTGAAGATCGCCTCCGAAGAAATTGGTGTAGGTAGGAACGCCTCCCCAGGGTTCCACGTCCGGCGGATTAATCGTCGGATCGCCCATTGCAAATCGTTCGGGAAATATTTGATACCAGACTGCATCGTACGTCCAATCGGGAACGTCGAATGTTTCTTCAACCAACGAAAAAGTAGGATACTCCGGTTGCGTACAACCGATGTTAGCAATAAATGCTATTGCAAGTAATAAAGAAAAATATCTCATAATTGGAAGCAGTAAAATTTGTTTATAAAAATGTAAGAGGCTGTCTAAAAAGTATTATTTGCATTATCTTCGAAATTAGAAACTATTAATTATATACTGTTATCACTGTTTTCTCGTAGGGGCAATTCATGAATCGCCCTTACGAGAATGAATTTTTAGACAGCCCCTTATTTATCATCAACATTTATTTGATCAACATCATACGCTTCGATTCAACAAAGTCACCCGCTTGCATTCTATAAATATATACTCCGCTTGCGAGACGTGATGCATCGAAGGTTGCCTGATAGGTGCCTGGATTCTGCACTTCGTTAACCAGCGTTGCAACTTCCTGTCCGAGTACGTTATAGATCTTTAACATGACCTTTTCAGCTTGCGGTACGGTGTACTGAATTACCGTAGCAGGGTTGAACGGATTTGGATAATTCTGTTCAAGCGAAAATACCATCGGTATACCGCTGTCGATTTGTTCGACGTTCGTGATGATATCTGCCGGAGTATCCCATTCTCCCCAACCTGATTCCACAACTATTGCCCACTCTACCTCGAGAGGAATTTCAACGACCCGGTTTTCCTGGAATCCGCTTTCCTGCACGAAATCATTCTGCTGAACTTCTATAGCATATTTATATTCAAGTTCACGGATACTGCCTTCAGGGAAAGTGAGAGTTACCTCATAAATTCCTTCCTGGTCTGTTTCCGTCAGGAGAAGGTGTGATCTGTCTGCATCGGTATCATCCCAAATCCAGAATAACGGCGGGTTGGCGCCTGCCATATACAAATCTCCTTCTATCGGATTTCCTTCATCATCCACAGCCGTACTCTTATCAAACCGGAAGGTCACATCGACATCCTGTGCCAGGAAACCTTCAAGGGTAATATCGCTCCAGAAACGACGATCAAGTACCTTATTCTCTCCGGTAAATTCGAACGTCCTGTTGGCGCCGAATTCCCAGCCGCCGTTCGGCATTGCACTTCCGTCTCCCGCTTCCATAAAATACTTATGTTCAACCTGTTGTCCCATACCGGCTGTGACTTCAATCTGTTTTTCGTACCATCCTTCGACTTCGAAATCTTCGTACAATGTATCCGCCTGACTCCAACCGTTGAACTCACCTCTCACGTACACACGATCGCCGCGATCGGGATCGAAATTTCCGGCAAGCATTTGTGCTCGCATATCTACCAGAAAGGTAACCATCGCCGATTCACCGAATGGGGTATCCCAGTGAAATAGCGGAAGTTCCTGCACCTGATCACCGGCTAATTCCCAACTTCGATTGCCGATGCTTTCCCATATATCATCTTTATCGGGTCCGACTATTACAAACTTCCATTCGGTTTCTACTCCGGCTGCGTCGCCGTCGAAGCGAATGGTGATGCCGTAGACATTCTCTTCGTCGTTATATTCAACTGGCTCAAGTAAAAACCTATTCCCAGCCCATACGACCGTATCGCCTGCAAGCTCTTGGAAATATCCGCGCATAACAACCGAGTCCTGATCAACATTAAAATCGCCGTCATCAATCGCATCCGACATATCGACATAAAATGTAATGTCAAGCCAGTAAGGCACGTTAAATACTGCAAGCGGAAGCTCCTGATCTTCATCATCGGTTATCGTGTACATCCGGTTTCCGATTGCGCCTTCCCAGTCGTGTGCGACAAATTTGAATTCTATAGTTGTCCCTATATCAGCATCTGCAAATTCAAACGTGCCGACATAGATGCTATCGTTATCTTCAGACGGTTGCAATTTCCAGTCTTCGCTTTCGGACCAACCGTTAAATGTACCGCGTACATCGACGGTCTGATCGGCTGGATCGAAGTTTCCGTCGAGAATTTCCTGCGTCATATCGACGCTGAATGTCAGGTTAACCTGACCGAACGCTACTGCCGGAACGAGGATAAACATTGCTGGCAGCAGCCACCATCGTCCCAGAGACTTTACAAATGAACTCATAACAAAACCTCCTATTTTGTTTACGTGTTAACTAAGAATGAATTATTTAATTAATTAAACGTGAAACTTTTAGTGTATCACCTCCTTTTCCATGATTTAATTTTCTATGTGATTAATGTTGCTATATAGTTCTCACTGAAAAAGTCCTTCACTCCATCCTTCGACAAGCTCAGGATGTTTGCCCTTGCGCGATGGGTTCATGGTGAGCTTGTCGAACCATTGTGCGGCTGGATTATCAGACTTTTTCAGTGAGAACTATTTATTCATATTTACATCATCCTCCAAAACATAAATTGCATAGCCGCGGGGCGGTGCGGACAATTTTACCCTATGGCCGTTATCTACTTTATATTTTTTATTCGTGTTCCCGGTAATGTTAATTAAATACTTATCGTTTAACGATCTCCAACCCGGTATCTCGGCGCTCACCGTTATGCTAAGCGTGTCGGAAGGATGATTATTCAGTACCAGGATACCGCCCGTTTTTTCAGAGTTCCCTTCCCTTCTTGCAACAAAGAGATGCTTTGTGTGTTCAACAGGATCAGGATTTCCTGCTTGCGTAAGTACCTCCATACCTCCGGCAAGATATTCTTCCCGTATACTTATCAACTCATTCATTTCCGTGCGTAACCCGCTGTCCGAAGTAACAGTATACTGCGGGTTAACCATATCCGTTTGTTCTATCCCGTAATAATGCGGATAAAAAACCGATGGTATCCCGTCGGCAAACAAAATAAATGCATATCCCAGGCGCCAATCCCGCGTAATCCATTTGTCATGCTCCTTACCCGTATCGTGATTTTCCAGAAACGTGACAACCTTTTCCGGCGATAATGCATAATGATCACTGCGGATCATACCTGCGTTGTTCAACTCTCTCATATCGAATTCAATATCATTACACATCTGCATAAGGTGCCGGCGAAGTGGAAAATCGAACACGGCAGTGCGTGCATCATAGGATTGAATCTCGTCAATCCATTCGCGCAATCGTTTTGGATGATACGTCCAGTACTCGGCTACTGAAAATCTTCGTTCGCCCTTCCGTAATGGCATTGCGTTGAGCCACTCTGCCACGAAATCCTGTTCGATGCCCCGGACAAAATCCAGCCGGTAGCCGTCGAATCCCACCGTATTCGTTAACCAGACACCCCAGTCGATCAGCCGTTGACGTACCTCCCTATCGCGCGTGTTTAAATCTACCCCGTAAATCATCCAGTTCGGACGAACCTCGTCTTCAAATCCCTCATCTTCAAGATAATCTTCTTCATCGGCGGGATTAAAGTGATTATACGACCATCTCAGATCCGGTAAATCATTTTTATCGACATAATTATAAGACGTAAAGGTATGTATCTCGAACTTGTAATTCCCGCCCCCCGCATCTGTTATTGAACGTACACGGTATCCATTATCGTCGCTGTTCCAACGAACCGTTCCGTCATCATCGAATCTTGGATACAGCCGTATATTTATCGTACTATTTGTATCAAGTGAAATTTTATATGAATAAATATCCCCGATCGATTGAATACTCCCATAAACGGCGCATCCGCTGCCGGGGTAGACAATATATCCATTTTCTTCAACGGATAATTCATAATTCCATTTCGGAGAAGCGCTTTCATCGCATTCAGACCGATCGAGCCAGTTTATGTGCATCTCATACACCCTGCTTTCCGGTACATCCCGGTCGAGATTATATCCTTTAATATCGATATAATAATCACCGGGTTTAGCATCGGGTAAAACCCATTTTAATTGGGAGGTGGGATACGTCGGGTATCGCTCATAATTCACGTATTGCGTTACCACCGGATTCAACTCATAGCTGCCGCCGTACATATGATTCAAAACAATATCGGAATAAACCTCTATTCCATAAGATTGAAATTCCGCAATCATTTTTATAAGTTCATCCTTGCTCCCGAATCTTGTTTCTACAGAGGATGGAACACCTTCAATATTCCCTTTCTGTTTGTATTCACCGAGATCGTAATGATCGTAAACGCCGTACCCCATATCGTAAATGCTAAAAGCGCCTTTACTCGGAGGAGGCGTCCATATAGACGTAAATCCTGCGCCGGCAAGCTCGCGCGCTTTCGTACGAAGCGAATCCCACCAGATGCCGTTCAGATTATCAGAATCGACGGGAACGTCCCAGTAAAATGCCTGAAGCATAATATGTTCGTCTGTATCCTGAGTGTATACGGCAGTTGTATGTACTATCATCATTATAACAATGTATTTTATAGCCGGCAATCGCATCCGATCTTGTTTTAAAAAATCAAGCCAAAAGAAATTGTTTGAACGTTGCTGAACACCCCGAAATCCTGATAAACATAATCGAATTTGCTTACAAGATTTCCGCCGAGATTTAAGCGCAATCCCGCGCCGACCGTCCAGGTTTCAATCGGGTCAGGCATAAATAATGAGCGGTACCCGCCCCGGATCGAGAGCAAATCATTCCATGTATATTCAAGTCCTGTACTCATGAATGGATCGTGATCGTTTGGATAATACGCTTCAACACTAACCAACAATCTGTTGTACTCTGACCGTAATACATCCATCGCCAGACCGACTCTAAACTGTAGCGGTAACACAAAGCTGTCTGTCTCAAGGCGTGCCGGAATTTTATCGTTTGATCCGAACGAATCTCTGTCTGGATCATGGATGATGCTTAGATTTTTCCCGTCCATTTTCATTTCGGTACCGAAGTTTGTTATCGACACACCGAGCTTCATATCGTTAAAACCGGTAATGAACAATAAACCCACGTCCATCGCAATTGCCGAAGCGCTTTCATTCCAGATTCTCTGGTTGATATATTTCACCGAGCCGCCGATGGAGAAAAAGTCGGTAAGATTTCGTGAATATGAAATCCCAGCAGCTATATCCATTGCCGACCATCGATCGCCGGTTCCCATCGGCTCATCGATAGTCGTTACGATATCTTCACCGTAGTTTAATTGCGTGAAATGGATTCCTATCGCATTATTGCGGTCGATAGCAAGAACCAATCCAGCCCAGTTGAAGTCGGTTTGAACCAGCCATTCCGTATGTGAAATATACGCTTCCGATACACCCATTCTCGAAATGCCTGCAGGATTCCAGTACAGGGCAGTGGCATCTTCAGCTATGGCGCCGAACGCACCGCCGAGCGCAGTAGCCCGCGCACCGACACTAATGCCGAGAAACTGCGCCGCAGAAGTTCCGACCTTCGATTGTGAATATCCTATTAGCGGCATTACTATGATCAAGGTTAGAACAATCGATGAAAACTTTCTTACTCTCATAATGCTTCTCACTCGTATTGTTATTGGTTAATTGTTACTTGTTAACGGGAGTTTTGCAGAACCATACCATTAACAAATAACCGATAACTATTAACTATCTATTTAATTATTGCAATTCTACCAAATTTCTGTCCCACACCGGGTGCATCCACCACATAGAAATACACCCCGAACGCTACATCCAAATTCTCCTTCGTCCGTAAATTCCACGATACCGTACCGTCGGTGACGCCGCCCTCGTGATGCAACGTCACTACATG
>PWTU01000540.1 GCA_003562775.1 Ignavibacteriales bacterium | reverse complement strand
GGGTATACTCTTGGAGATCGTCATTATTTATTTGTTGCAAACTTGCAAACTGGGATGTGATGCCGGTTAACCGGACACGATCGCCGTCGCGTAAGAAACCTGTTTCAACATCATCATTCCACTCTCTATCGCCGGAAGATCGAACAACATATCCTGCCGTGTGATCCTGCAGCCGTGTGAAGTCGCCAAATGCACGGGTAATAACACCTTCGATCGTTACGAGCGAACCCAGCGGTAATATATCCCGCGCCATAACCATCGGCATCGCATCGTATTCGAGTGCATCCCATTCGTGATAGAGGTGTGCTGCATCGGTTATTTCAACAGTCCGGTTCGGATCGCCGGGCCATTCGCCGTGATCCCAGCTCGGTGCACCGTCGATGACGCGGAAGAACTTATATTCATAATCTCCCGCCGCCAAATCAAGAGTAATCCAGTAAATATACGGATATGCTTCGTGCGGTTCCATTACTAAGTTAGGATTCGTACCCGGTTGCTGCCATTCGGGATCCCAGATGTTTCCGGCTATAACAACATCGTCTGTTTCGGGATCGAATGGATCCGCATCGGTCATATCGACATAGAACGTGACGGGATATAAGGTCACAATTTCTATATACTCATGAGCACCCATATAGACACCGCTCGGGTCTCGTTCTTTATTATCGATATCGTACCATACTAACGGTATTGCATTAGGAGTAATAAGATCGGCATTATCCTCGGCAAGGCGCAGGTTTACATCGGAATAAAATGCAACGGGTACAGAGACCGAGTTTTCATCTCTGTTGCTTGCCGTCTGCCATGCATCCAGGTCTTCTTTGGCTTCATTGATCCAGAAACCTACGTTTGCATTTGGGGCATAAATATTATTATGGTCGGAATGTATCGCTCCATCGTCAGTTTGAGTTACATTCCAGTGAATACCATATGCTGATGCAGCATCGGATTCAACTACCAATATGTTATTTTCAATATTATAGGTCGAGTTGTTTACAGTAACACCTTCATCCCATCCGATCGGGGCTTGACGTCCGGTTTGACCTGTATTCCCGATACGAATGGAATTATGAAATATATTATAAACGCTGGACTCATGTCCCTCCCGATGTGAAAGGATTCCAAAAATCCTATGATCGGTGACACCATCTTTATAATGAAAGTCCTCCTTTGTTGCAATTGTATTGTTATAAATATTAATTCTCTCTCTTGTGGTATTGAGAAGAATCCCGCTCATCTGAGCAGCGGTTTCGTTTGCGATACCCCATATAATAATTTCATTACCCACGATTGAACTATTCATCCAACCGGGTATGTATATTCCGGAGTACCAGCCTGATACAGCAGTACCGAGCATGTTAACTATGTTGTTTCGGTACTCATTATTTTCATTCCAAAAACAGGTTATTCCGCGCCAGCGTGCGTAGACCTCATTATTAACTACTTGAATATTGGTAAGCGGGTTATCCTGTGACTCACCCCACGCCACAACTGCACTCGTGAAAGGGCGATCTTCCGAGCCGACCAATGAATTCTCAATAAGTACATCACTTGGTATGTTTGATGTGGTGCCGTCACGACGCATGCGAATTCCCTCCGATATAGGGCCATCGCTGATGTAAGACAGGGTAATGTTCTTTATCATGACATTTTCCGCATAACCCGTGACATAGATGCCGATCCCCACATTATCATCATCGATGGCGATAGTGAGATCCCGACTTTCACCGTTCTCCACATTTGAACCGTCTATAGTAACCCAGCTCGCGTAGGAAATACCTACTCCGGTAGCAACACCGCCGGTTTGGTGGGCAGTTACCGTTATGGTCGGAGTCTTGCCGGGGGCAGGTTTAATGATAAGCTGAGTAGCTTCGGTTAAATCCTCTCTTGAAACTTGCAGTGTATTTTCTCTTTCATCAAGGTCACCATCGATGTAAAACGTTACGACGCCGTTCGCTCCTTCATCGTTGAGTGCGTTAATGGCTGCTTCCAACGTTTCAAATCCCGCATCGTGATCTCCTTGCGGAATGTAATAATCACCGGCTAACTGCCCGAAAGTAGTTCCCGTAAACAGGAAAAATATACCGATGATTGTTGTAAATAACAACATACCGTAAATACGATTAATCATAATACAACTCCTTATATTGGTTTATAGAAGTGGGTTAATTGTTGATGTAATCATAATCTTGAAAGTATACCTATATATAGCTGCGTTAAGGAAAGATCATAAATGGTAGTTTAACCGCATGATGTTCGAATACTATGGTAAACACAATATGATTGAAATATACCCATTTTATAATCTTGTGTCAAGCAAGTAAATCAAATATAAAAGCCCGTTTGCTGAGTGTCGTCAATATTATCATTCAAGTATAGAGTACTCTACCGGCACATACAGTGACAGACCGGTAGAGTCTCTTATTTATCCGTCTATATTTGGATTTGAAAGCCGTTCATTTCTACTAACGGGCAGGCAAAGCCAATCAATATCCAAAACATCTCTGGGTTGATCTCTGGATGCGGGACCGAATGCTGCTTCACGTACAACTTTAAACGGCACGCTGCCGGGATTTTCAGACCATCTGCGCATATCCGGCAGGCGACGCCCTTCGAGCCATAGTTCGAGTCCGCGTTCTTTTTGCAATAGCTCCCAACCTCCCTGTATCGTTTCTGCAGAGACTTCTCCAACACCACGGAAATTCCGAACATCGTTAATTAGATTAATTGCAGAATTAAGATCGTTTCCCAACAATGCTGCTTCGGCTTCAATCAATCGCATTTCAGTACCTTTTGCGATAGCAACATCATCGCTTGCAGATGGATATTTTTCGATAGTCCATCGCGGACGGCGATTATCGCCTCCTAATCGCGATGCATGTGATTCGAAACGTACTCTTGGATCAGCTTCCGTAGATAATCTGCCGCTGATATCGGTACCCCATTCCGCAAATGGTGTACCCCAGACGGTTGTTTGGTTATCTTGTTTGTTTGTAACAAATAGACCATTTCTCTCACGGGGAGTGTTTTCAGAGTGTCGCTGTACATGCACGAAATTTGTGGGTACTCTTTTGGCGTCATCAACGGCGCCTTGCCAGTCACCCAGCATCATTCTGGTTTGTGCACGTCCGGCGTAAGAAGCAGTTAAATAATAATCTTCACCGGCAGCACTTGCAATTGTTATCGCTTTGGTGAAATATTCTTCCGCACGTTTATGAAATTCGGAATAGTGTTCCAATGGACCGCCGTTAATGACAGCATCGCAGAAGTTATCGCCCATTACACGGTTGCCGAATCCCGCCCACATTGCTGCTTGCGCAACGTATTCGTTATTATCCGGATTTTCCACGATTTTACTGATTCTTCGAACTGCATCCTCAGCCACCCAGCGCGCGCGTGATCCCTGCGACCAGCGGGTTTGAGTTTCTGCGGTACCGTCGCGAATGGTTCCTTCATTCCATTCCTGCATTCCCGTCCATGTACCACAATGAACTATCTCATCTGTCATAATTGATCCCGCGGTAAAAATTCCTCCGGGGAGAGTAGAACCGGTGGTTGCCACCGCAAAGTCGCCTTCGATCCCGGCAAGGAGCGGTATAATTGCCCGGGGCTGATCAAGGTCTGCATCTTCTACAGTGCTTGGATCAAGAACCGTCAGGTCACAACTGAACAGCATAGCGAGAGACACAATTATTACCGGACTGACGATGTGCTGTATTGCCACACAGTTCGTGATTGATTTGCATTTATTTAAAAGAAGTTTCATTATCGTTCTCCGATTTTTTTTAAACTCATTGCATTTAAAAATTGTAGATGACATTTTCTTTTTTAAAATTGCATTGATAATCCGAAAATATACTGTTGTGGTTGCGGAGTCGGAAAATACGAATGCCGCTGATGTGTGGAATGGCCGCTCAGATTGGCTTCCACTTCGAGAATATCGGATTTATTCCATCTCCACAAATTTCTACCGGAGAAGTTAACTGTTGCAGCTGTTAAACCCAACGGACGGATAAGATTCGTCGGGAGACGGTATGCAATACTGAATTCCCGCAATCGCATAAAATCCGCCGGTACAACGAAATCGCCGTCGCTAAGACCACCAGCTGTTTGACAAATCATTCGTGTTACCGGATCCAATGTTTCCGGATTACGGCATTTGGTGCTGACCGGTCCCGCAGTTGCGATCAGTTTATCATTATAATATACATCCTCCTGGAGATTGCGCCGATCATCCATAAGCCAGCGATCGGTATGGCTATCGGTATAATGGCCGCCCTGGTAATCGAATAATATATTTAACGACCAGCTTCTTCCGAGATTGACATCAGTTCCAAACTGTAAACTATGTTTCGGTTGCGGAGAGCCGATATAATCCCAACCTTCCGGCAGATTACCGTCTTCATCGCGCTCGAGCGTTTCACTGTGTCGTACAACGATTACATTTCCCTCATCATCGGTCGATTCCACCCACCGGTCGCCGAAGAAACTTGCGATAGGGAATCCCTCTCGAATAAACTGTGTCCAGCGCGTATTGATCGGTCTTCCACCGCCCAATGTTATCACCTTGTTCCGGTTAAATGTGATATTACCAAATACCGTCCACCGGATTGAATTTCCGCTCAGGATAGTTGAGCGGGCGGCGATTTCCAGACCTTCATTTTCAACCTCTCCGATGTTGTCAAGCTGACTGCCGAGAAACCCCATTGAAGGAGGAAGCCCTCTGAAATGCAACGCTCTCTCGGTTTTCTGGTAGTAATACGTTACTTCAAGATTTACTTTTTCACCGAGCAAACCCGCATCTAATCCCAATTCATATTCATGACTGATCTCGGGCTCCAGATCGGCATTCCCAACATTGTTGGGCGTCACCGCGGCAACGCCTCCGATTGCAGCTATTGGCGACCAGGTCCTGATAGCATCGAATGCCCCGGGCTGCATTCCGGCAGTACCGTAAGAACCCCGGAGACGGAGTGAACCCCAGCGGTCATTCCACCAGGAATGTTCTGATAGAATATAAGATATATCGACTTTTGGGTATAGTTGATAGTCTATTGCAGCTCCAAAAGCGCTATGTGCATCACCTCGTAAACCGAACGTAACATATAACAGATCATATAAGCCGAATTGCTGCTCTGCAAACAACCCCAGACTTTTCTCTTCAAACCTGCTTTCAGCAGCCACAAAATCAGATGAAGCCGCACTTACGGTACTCAGCCCAAAAAATGGGAAATCACTCCCCATGACAAGATTCGAATTTACTGTACGACTAAATGATTGAAATCCAACATTTGACGTTGAACGTATAACACTACTTAATCTGGTTCGATAGGTGGCAACATAATCCAGATTCATATTTAATGAATTTCGACGATAATTTCTTTTCCACCCAGTATAAAATCTGCCTATTGTTTCAGGAGGAATAAATTGTGTATTGTCGGAGGAATAAAAGTCAAGCCCCGCCGTTAGTCTATGGGTAAAATGTTGGAAAGGAGAATGTTCAAGATTTGTACTTCCGGTGAAACGGTATGCTTGAAGATCTTGTTCCAGTTCCAGTATCGCATCGACAGTATTAAACTGCCCTGCCGGTCCGCCGACAAGAGCATTAATGGTAATTCCTTCCTGGTTATTTCCATCGGGTGTTTGACGTACCTGTCTGTCCGAATACCCCATGTTTAAACCGAAACTTAAATTCTCCCGTATATTCGCCTGTACATTCGAACGTATTGCATAGTAATCCTCGTGGTTGTTCGGAAGAACTCCCTTGGTATTCCGTACGTTGCCGGAAACATAATATCGAATTCCTTCGGTGCCGCCGGAAACGGATAGCTGATTAAGGATTTGGGGAGCGGTTCGCGCATAAGTATCGGCAAACCAGGGAGCATAGACCGAGCCGGAATCTTTCCACCACGATTCGGGAACCTGGCTAAAACCGTATTCAGTCCGGTAATTCCAGCGTGAGATGCCTTCGCGTCCGCGTTTCGTAAATATTTGAATAACCCCGGCGGCGGCTTCGGTTCCATACATTGTCGCTGCCGAAGCACCACGCACAATTTCAATTCTCTCGATATCCCGTGGATTGAGATCGTCGAGCCCCGCCCATGCTTGTCCGGATCCGCGACCCGGCGCTTCCAGCATACCGGTCGCAGTCGAGTTATCGATACGCACGCCGTCGATATAAATAATAGGAGTATTTGATTGCGAGAGACTTGCAATCCCGCGCAGCAGAATCCGGTTCGCACCTCCCGCCTGCCCCGATTGCCCGAGGATGGAGACGCCCGGTGCACGTGCAAGAAGCATCTGCCCTAAATTCTGAATTGGTGCAAGTTCCAACTCCTCTGCGTTGATGCTCGCAACGGCGCTGCCGATCTCTCTCCGTGAGCTGCCGATTGCCTGTCCGGTTACCACTACTTCATCTAACCCGAGAACATCTTCACGCATTTCAAAGTTTATCGTGTGGTCACCGGGCGTTAATGTTATTCTCCTGCGTTCCGACCGGAATCCGATAAACCGTGCGATGATAGTAATTTCCTGGCCGGTAACCCTTGCCGCCGGAACTCTTATCGTGTATTCACCCTGAACGTTCGTAGCGGCGCCCAACCGCGTATCTTCGATTAGGACGTTCGCACCGATTAACGGCTCGTTTGTTCGTTCATGCAGAATAGTACCCGTAATGGTCGCTTCCTGCGCAACTGCAACATCGATTGGTATACAAACGGCGCAAAAAACAAGGAACAAACAAAATGACGAAAACAGGTTGAGTGAATGGAAATGTTTTCTGATGTGCATTACACTAAATCTCCTTATTGGTATGAAATAGATCTATTTTTTGTGTACAGCTTGAAAACCACTAAAGGAAATTATATTACTTATGCAAACTCAAAAGTAATACTGAGGTTCTTGACCTCTTTAACAAGTAATTTTAACCCTTGAGAAGTTCATAGTACAAATGGTGTGATATCAGCAAAATACGCAAGATGCCCATGCGGGAAAGAATCGTCAGGTGGAGAACTTGGGCACTTGTTAATATTGCATTTTCATATTGTACTATTTACTTTCCTCATCAGGTAGTCGAAAATTATTGTATACAATATACTATATACGATATACCTGTATAATATACCTTTTTTCAACTGGTATGTCAAGTCAAATTATACATTATTTTATCAACATTATATTAATTCTTCTCATTACGATGTCTGTGTAGTGTACAAAATATCTTTTTTTAAATAAAAATCAAGTCAAAATTCGGACGGTTACATATTTTTTTGATAGAGTAACATTATAACG
>PWTU01000171.1 GCA_003562775.1 Ignavibacteriales bacterium | reverse complement strand
TGGGCTGTTGTCCGGGAATATAATCCGGGTTTAAACGTTGCGGAGATTCTGAAGTTACTTTCTTATACCGCCGAAGGGGTACTGGATACCCGTGACAATTCAATCAGAAACCGCATCCAGGTAGATAGGGCCGTGCTTGCACCGGGACCGCACTTACCGGGTGTTGCTTACGCGAACGGGTATCTGTTCATTGCGTATCACCGTCATACGCTTGAAAACCGTATATTTCGTTATAACCTCAGTACCGGCGCCGGTGATTTCCTGACGCTTCCTGTACCCAATACCAACATCCGCCGGATGCGGATCATCTCCGATGCCGATGAGTTTCCCGGTGCATGGGTTTATATGGCGTATATACACGAAAATGCGGCGGGGAATTTTGAGATTTATTTCACACGCACAACAAACAACGGAAATTCTTGGTCTGCTCCGCAGAATCTGGGGATGACAGTTCCGGGATATTACAAAGGGATACTCGATGTGGGGTTGGACTGGGGATCCGGTGGCTTGTTTCTGTCTTATTTGGGAGCGGGCCTCTTTGAGAATTGGTTGTTTGTGCGAAAATCGGGTGATTTCGGTTCGAGCTGGTCCAGTCCGGTTTCGCTTGACGGTTCGGTCCACGGCAAATCGGGACCTTCGGTTGCGGTGCACGACGACAACGTTCTTGTGGTGTACCAGCGGCGGCAAATAAATAGTTCGAGTATTGATGATATTGCCATGGGAGCTTATTCCGTAAATGCAGGTGAGACGTGGACGTTATTTACGATTTACGATGGTCTTTTTCAAGCCCGGATGCCTCGCGCATCGCACGATGGTGCAGGGAGATTTTACGTGACTTATACGGAAAGATTAGGACGGGTGGTTGCACGTGTCTCGGATGGTCCACACATCAATACCTCCACCCGACAGATCAGCTTCGACAGTGAAGCAAACGATGGTATGTTCACTGCTTTATCTGGTCTAAAGGGTGACGGCAATTTTGGCGCCGCCGCCGCGTGGTCGGCAACGGTTTCAGATGACGATAAATACGATATATACGGGAATAGCTATGGCGTAGTGTTCCCTGAGATCGTTGTTTCACCCGAATCGTTTGAAGAGATACTGCAGGTTGGTGAGAGCATTTCCCGTATACTGACCGTCTCCAATGAGGGCCACGGCAGGTTAGATTTCTCGGTTGCACCGAAAGTCTTACTCCTGACAGTCGATGGTTGGCCCGAAGGTGCAAAAGATGAGTTAATTGCGACCGGGTTATTTATAGATGAAGATATCGATATTTTAAATTCACCCGAAGATATCACGTTAGAATTTCTGATGGACTATGATGCGGTGCTATTATATACAAATGGGTTTTTTAACGACCCTGTGCATATTGGAGATGTTTTAAAACAATATGTCGATTCCGGTGGCAGTGTTGTTATTGCGACATACGCGTACACTGAGGGGTGGGGGATTGAAGGAGGAATTCTCGATGACGAATACTCGCCGTTTTTACCGGGGCCGGCTCAGCCGGTGGGAGGTGAGATCGATATGTCTACTTTAACCGATCCTGATCACCCTATCTTTAAAGATATTGAAAATGCACCGGAGTACTGGAAAAATGATTTCTATTCCAATCCCGAGTTGAATACCGGCGGAGTAATCCTGGCGAGCGATATCAATGGGAATCGCATCGTTGCACAAAATCCGAGTGGAAGGATTGTGGGAATAAATATATATCCCGGAATGCTTCTGGAAGGTAATGCTGAATCAAAACTCCTCTTTGCGAATGCATTATACTTTGTACACTTGCCGGAATCCTGGTTCTCTATATCTCCAACCACCGGTACGATGGGACGCGGAGGATTGCGGGAACTGGATGTTACATTTGACGCCGTTGATCTTCAACCCGGTGTTTATAATCGGATCATAGCCGTCAAAAGCAACGACACAGAGAATCCTGTTGTGACAGTTCCAGTTGAACTAACGGTATTTGATCCGTTCACAAGCGACACGGTCGAAATACAATATACCGGCGGCTGGGAGATGGTGGGTTTGTCGGTTGATGTAGACGATGCACACTACCAGAGTCTCTTTTCCGATGCGATTGAGAATACCCTCTGGGCGTTCTCCGACGGTGCATATATAAGCGCTGATGAGCTGGAGGAAGATATGGGATACTGGCTCCGGTTTTCCACCGCAGGCAATGAGCAAATTACAGGTACAATAATGCAGGAACTCGGGCTTTCACTGAGCCGGGGTTGGAATCTCATTTCGGGGATCTCCTGTCCTGTTTCAATTGCAGATATCGATGATCCGGGTGGTATCATTACCCCCGGAACACTCTGGGGATGGAGCGACGGGTATGAGATGTCTGAGACTATTGAACCCGGAAGTGGTTACTGGATCAACTCAAACTCGGAGGGTGTTGTAGTCCTGAGTTGTACCGGCGCCGGCGAATCAATGGTTGTATTAGGGGATGATATGGGGAAAACGGGCATAATAATCGGGGAGGAAACTGTTGGTTCGTCATTTCACCGGCTTGAATTCATATCAAAGGAGGGAAGAATGCAGGAGTTATACTTCGGGGGTAAACTTCCCGTAGGAGTGATTCCGCAGCGCTACGATCTTCCTCCCGTTCCACCTCAAGGCATCTTCGATGTGAGGTTTCCGGACAACAGGTACCTGGCAGAAGAGAAGTATGTGGAGATTTTAGTTCAGGCAACTGACCGGCACTATCCGCTCTCGGTTGGGTTTGAAGCGGCAAATGGTAATAAAAATGTTAGATATCTATTACGGGAATTTCAAGGTGATGAAGTTATCGGGGAGCATTTCATAGACACTGGAAGTGAGCCGGTGCTCGTGAATACGGGTATTAATCGTTTTGAGTTGATTCTCTACGATGAAGAGCCGGATCTTCCCCGGGAGTTCTATCTTATGCAAAATTTTCCGAATCCCTTTAATCCTGTGACGACGATACGTTATCAATTACCGGATCCGTCGGATGTACAGCTTGAGATCTACAATATGCTCGGTCAGCGCGTTCGTGTTTTGGTGAACGAGGTGAAGGAGGCGGGGTACCATATGGTTGAATGGGACGGACGGAACAATTCAGGGCAGACAGTTCCAAGCGGTATCTACATATATCGGATTCAGGCGGGAGATTTTTCAGCTGAAAGGATGATGATTTTTCTAAAATAGTAATTCCGGGTTATCTTACTTTGGACTATGATCGTCAAGTTTTTTTTAAAAAAAATACTTATATTTCTTCAGTAGAGTTGCCCTAAATTTTCAGATGTATATTTCAGTCACTGATTCCGGAGTCTTACCTTACCGTAATACTTCTATTTAATATTCCGGAATGATCGCATTACCGGTGCTGCAATGCACGGCATGCTTCTGGAAGTTTATGAAAGATCTACCATAACCGGCAAACATAAATAAGTCGTGGTAAATTTACCGGAGATATCTTACTACAATAATATGAGGAATGTATGATTCGAATTGCAAAGAGTTACATCGCAGGTATTGTAACAGCTTTTTGTTTGGTATCACTACCAGCAGGAATATTTGCACAGGAAGTTAATACTGAGCAGAATATCCACATGCCTGCACTGGATGAATTGGATGATGGATGGAATACAATGAAGCCAGGTGGTGAAACGACATGTGCGCACGGGACTGACTTCGAGTTTTATGTGCGCGCTGCACATACCGGTAAATTATTGGTCTATTTCTATGGAGGCGGCGCCTGCTGGGATGCAGAAGGATGTGAAGAAGGAAGTACAATATATACACAATATATCCGTCCCGAACGGCATCCCGACCGGCTGTACTGAATATTCGATCTCGAAAATCCTGATAATCCGTTCTCAGAATATTCAATGATTGGAATACCCGTCTGCACCGGCGACGTTCATTTAGGTGACCGTGATACAACATACATTCTTGAGACAGAAGATGGCAAACACGATGAGTTTAAAATCCGGCATCGGGGTATGACAAACGTAAAGGCCGTGCTTGAATGGGTCTATTCAAACTTTGATGATATTGAGAGGATATTTGTCGGAGGTTCGAGTGCAGGAAGTCTTGCCGTACCATTTTATGCGAATCTGCTTGCACAACACTATCCGGATACCCGGGTTGCAGGTTTGGGTGACGATGCGGGAAGTTACGGTAGTGAAATAGCAGCGGGAGGAGATGCCGGGCGGTGGGGTATTCCCGATGTATTGCGTAAACACACGGGATGGGAAGATATTCCCGGAGGGTTAGGAGTTGAAGGGCTATACATTAGAGCCGCCCAAACGGCACCTAATCTTCGTCTCTTTCAGGTCGATCATGCATACGATAATGCTCAATACTTTTATGTCGAACGTACCGGGACAAGCGATCCCGACGTTCATACATTGCTCCGTCGTTACCGCGGTCTTATCCAAAATGAAGTACCGGAGTTCCGGAGTTACACCATCGGTGGTTTCAGACATACCGTTCTTCAACAAGAGTATTTCTATAGATATCATGTCGGAGGAAATAAATTACACAGGTGGGTTGCCGCTATCGTAAAAGATGAAGATGTATCCGATATCGAATGTGACGACTGCTCCCGCGCCGAATTTGTTTACGATGAATACGACCTCGCTATCATCGATGGTGTAATAGAGTTGTTGTTGGGAAAGAGGACATGGAATCCGGAAGACAGGGGAGGTCAATGCCCGCAGGATGCTGATAGTTTTTCACTCCGGTGTGCTGTTTGGGAAGTCGCGCGTTATGTATCCGGAAAATCTCCCGGAATGCATGCCGTTACCTGGGATATAGTTTATGAAACCGCTTCACACACGGGAGAGCGCAGCTCCCGCTCGATAATTACATTTAATAATGATCCGGATACAACGCATGAACAGGTTATTGCACTATTGAATGTAGTACGGGAAAGAATCCGGGCTGAACTGGTTAGTGAGAATTCTGATTATTTCGGCAATTAATAACTGATGTTACGCAAGATAGAAAGTTGATTAGTTGTCTCAATTGAAAATCCTAAATACTAAATTCGAAATCCTAAACAATATCTCCCGCTCAAATCTTTTATAGATATCATAGATGCGGGATCCCGAACAGCGGGAAAAATTCTAATGACAAAATGACCAAAACAACGAATGATCGAGAAGTTTTTAGAATTTGGATTTTGATCATTTGGATTTGTTTAGAGTTTAGATATTAGGATTTAGAATTTATTTTACTCATATAGTGTTTTGCGTAAAATCAGCTAATAAATCTCATAGAAACAGAGAAGAGTTATGAGACAAAGCATCTCCGTTTACCTTGCAGGTATTATCATCGCATTACCTCTTTTTTTCATTGCACAGGGATGTGTTCGGAAAAGCGAAACACCGCATGAAAAAGTCGAAGGGTATATACAAAGTATCGATGATGTAGAGCTTTACTACCGGGTAACAGGTTCGGGCCCCGATACTCTCATTGTCCTTCACGGCGGACCCGGGTTGAGTATCTATTATCTGGAACCCGACCTCGAACCGCTCACCGAAAAATACACCGTGATCTATTACGACCAGCGAAGTGCGGGAAGATCGACTATGGTGGTTGATTCCACTTCACTGCATATCGACAAGTATATAGCTGATCTTGAAGAAGTTCGCCGGTACTTCGGAATCGATCGCCTGACGCTTTTCGGTCACTCCTGGGGTGCGGTGCTGGGGGCGCGCTATGTCCGCGCGCATCCCGATAACGTGTCTCGACTAATCATGGTGAGTCCCGGACCAGTACGGTATGATCCGTACGATGCAATGTTCTTTCCAAGAGTAACAGCATGGATGGACAGTACCGAACTTACTCAGCTTGAATCATTACACAAGACATTTGTCGAAGGGGAAGGTGATATCTTGGCTGTGTGTCGTGAATTTACCGACCTGTTCAAGCGGGGTTATTTTTACGATCCGTTCGACCTGGAAACGTTCAACCGCATGCGCGGTGATATATGCAGCGCGCCTGAACCGGCATTGCGTAACACGTGGACGGTTAACGCACTGACACTGCAATCAATTGGTGAGTGGGACTGGCGCAATGATTATCATGATATCGATATCCCCGTGCTTGTTATTACCGGAGTGCGGGATGTTTTTCCGGTGGAAAACTTTCAGGAGTGGGAAGCGGCATTTCCGAATGCACAACTTATGCTGCTGGATCGTGCGGGGCACTATCCTCATGTTGAACGACCGGAGGAGTTTTTTCAAAGAGTGTGGGAATTTCTTGATGATTACTATATGAATAATTCTCGATAGGAGGTATGCCATGCAAACACGCAGGGTGATCATGAATATAATCTTAGCCGTTATACTGAGTGTATCGATAACGGCAGCGCAAGATGTTACCGCTTCGTCTCCTCTTGTTCTTGTGAACGCTACATTGATTGATCCGGCGAGAAGTATACATCAGACGGGGATGACGATAATTATAAAAGGTGAGCGCATACACTCGGTGTTTCAGGATGGAAGCGATGAATTACCTGAAGACGCCCGTATCCACGATTTGGAGGGACGGCACCTGATTCCCGGCTTGATAGACAGCCATGTCCACCTGATGCAATCGTACCGGGAGTCACGCGAATTTATGTATGCCGAACTCGAACGGCAGCTCTACGGCGGTGTTGTAGCGGTTCGGGAAATGGCTGGAGATGTGCGGGTCAGCGCGAAGGCGAGACGCAATATTGTAACCGGTGTGAAGAACGGACCCGACATATATTATGTAGCGGTTATGGCAGGTCCTCATTTTGCGGCGGGACCGATGCGTCGTGCTGCTATCGATATGGGATCCGGCGAGGCCTCGTGGACGCAGGCGGTCGATTCAGATACCGATGTACGGCTTGCCGTAGCCCGCGCTGCCGGCACTCACGCAAGCGCACTCAAGCTCTATGTGGAGATCGAACCTGAACTGATTCGGGAAATTACGGAAGAAGCGCACCGGCAAGGCCTGAAGGTCTGGGCTCATCCGAACCTTCATCCCGCACGGCCGCTGGATGTCGTTCGTGCGGGAGTCGATGCCGTCACGCATGTCTGCGCTCTCAGGTGGCAGTCATCCGGAGTCGATCCGCGGCGGCATGCACGCCGGGGTATCGATCCGCCACCCCGTACCGATCCCGAACGAACCGATCCGGAAAGTCCGGAGATGATCGAACTCTATAAAGAGATCGCGGAGCGCGGTGTATTACTTGATGCCACCTATTCATTTTTCTATCATCATCCCGGACCCGCCGAACACGGTTGCCCGCCGGAGCTTGCAACCGCAATTGCGAAAGCTGCACGC
>PWTU01000072.1 GCA_003562775.1 Ignavibacteriales bacterium | reverse complement strand
TGTTCTCCTCATTCGCATTTTGTATGTTCAATGCCCAGTACCGTGCAACGCTTCCGTATCCCGGTGTATGATCGATGAGCTTAAACTCCGAATCTCCGACATCGTTATCGATTGTTTTCGGAACACCGACACCGATCAGATCGAGCCCCTGTTCCTGTGCCAGTAGCGCCACTTTATTGGCCGTATCCATCGAGTCGTTACCGCCGATATAGAAGAAATAACCAATATTATGCGCTTTCAATACTTCGATCACACGATTGAAGTCTGCTTCCTGATCCTCTTTTAATTTGTACCGGCACGTTCCTATGGAGCCGGCTGCCGGCGTCGTACGTAATAATGCAATCTCTTCATCCGGCTGTGCAGACATATCGATAAGCTCTTCCTTTAATACACCCTCTATTCCGTGGTTGCCGGCATATACCGTACCGAACGTGTCGGGATAGAGTTTACAGGTTTCAAAGATCGCACGTAAGGAATTATTGATGACCGGCGTCGGTCCGCCGGATTGAGCAACGAGTACGTTTTTAGATTTCAATTCATTTTCTCCAGAAATTAACTGCTTCTTATATTCTCGTCCATTCCGTATGGAAAACACCTTCTTTATCAATCCGCTGATAGGTATGTGCCCCGAAGTAATCGCGTTGTGCTTGTAATAAATTTGCTCCGAGGCGTTCGTGTCGGTACGAATCGTAATAACTTAAAGCTGAACTGAATGCCGGTATCGGGACGCCGAGTTTCGACGCATCCGAAACAACCCAACGCCAGGCGTTTTGCGTTTTCTTTATGACTTCATTAAAGTAAGGATCGAGCAGCAAATTTTTCAGGTTCGGATTTTTATCGTATGCATCTTTTATTCTCTGCAGGAAATGAGCACGAATGATGCAACCGCCCCGCCATATCATTGAAATTTCACCGTAATTCAGATTCCAATCGTATTCTTTACTTGCTGCCTGCATAAGCGCAAATCCCTGTGCATACGAACATATCTTCGATGCATACAACGCATCGCGTATGGCGTCTCTGAATGTATCTTTCTCACCGTTTACCGTTACGTCCGGACCGGTCAGGATCTTCGATGCCTCAACCCGCTCCTCTTTTATCGATGAAATGATACGCGCAAAGACCGCCTCAGCGATCGTCGGAGTAGATACTCCCAGGTCTAATGCAGATTGTACGGTCCACTTCCCCGTCCCCTTCTGTCCGGCAGTATCGAGGATTACGTCAACAAGCGGTTTGCCGGTGTCGCTGTCTTTCTTGCTGAATATATCGGCTGTGATCTCGATAAGATATGAGTCGAGATCTCCGGAATTCCATTCCTTGAACGTCTGATGTAACTCATCCGCATTCATACCGAGCACATGCTTCAGCAGTAAATACGCTTCCGTAATAAGCTGCATATCGCCGTACTCGATACCGTTATGCACCATTTTAACATAATGTCCGGCGCCTCCCGGTCCGATGTAGGTACAACATGGTTCGCCGTCGACCTTTGCGGCAATTTTAGTAAACACCGGTTCCACCAACGCATACGCATCTTTTTTACCGCCGGGCATTATCGACGGTCCTTTCAGCGCTCCCTCTTCACCGCCGCTAACGCCGGTACCTATAAACAGATAGCCATTTTCTTCAAGGTATTTTGCGCGGCGCTCCGAGTCGTGGTAATCCGAATTACCCCCATCGATAATAAGATCGCCTTTATCGAGGTACGGCAGCAACGCTTCGATAAATTTATCCACCGCATCGCCCGCTTTTACCATTAATATAATCTTTCGGGGTCGTTCCAAAGCATTGATAAATTCTTCTATGTTGTATGCAGGAAAAATATTTTTACCTTTCGCCTTCGTTTCAGCAAATTTTCTCGTCTTCTCCGGTGTACGGTTAAATACTGCCACGGGAAAACCCTTCGATTCCATATTCAAGACCAGATTCTCACCCATAACAGCAAGACCGATCAAACCGATTGTATACTTACTCATAATTTATATCCCTCTTTCTTTTTCCTTTGTTGATAGTATGTGTGTTGTTCATATTTAGTTTAAATCCGAGTGTTTTAACTGCAGGTACGATATGTTTTTTATCTTCACTTATACTTACCATTATACTATGAAATTCCCTGCGCACCGGATATTCGTTTCTCAAACGTTCAAAATATCCCGGTCTGGTATGCGGCGGATGCGTAAGCATCAACCGCAAAGCCCGGTCGTCACGCCGGATATTGTATGCTTTCTTTACGATAAAACCGAGTATCGATTGAATGTCGGCGCCGTTCTCCGGCACATGAATAACCGGAACGCATGGCCCAGGCAGTTTTCCGGGTAACCAATTCAGTGGCTTTAAAAAATGCCTGGCAGCCGATTCGTACAATAAACGCGTAGCATTTGCCTTGCCGTCGCGGGAATATCCTGCAATATGCGGCGTTCCTATATCGACGCAATCGAGCAATGTTACCGGAATAGCCGGCTCTCCCTCCCACACATCGATAACCGCACTCTTCACTCTTCCATGATAAAGGGCATGCAAAAACGCATATGTATCTGCCACCTGGCCGCGGGATGTGTTTATCAAAAAAGATCCTTCTCTCATCTTATTGAAAAAACCCGGATTTGCCATACGGTACGTTGCATCTTCACCTTCATAGGTTAACGGAACATGCAAAGTAACGATATCGGATTCATCAAGTACGCGTTTCAGCGGCAAATACTCCCGCATGTCCGGCCCGTCCAACTCCCGCGCTCTCGGCGGATCGTTCAGCAATACGTTCATTCCCAGTGCTTCTGCTTTTTCTACCACCTTACTTCCGACATTCCCGACACCGACCACACCGAGCGTCATGTCGCTCAGATCAAGCTCATACCGTTCGGCTAACACTAAGAGAGCGGCGATAACATATTCGGCCACCGAATTAGCATTACATCCGGCAGCGGATGAAAATAGAATATCACGGCTGTTTAAATATTCCACGTCAATGTGATCATAACCGATTGTAGCAGTCCCTACGAATTGCACCCTGCTCCGTCTCAACAGGGCTTCATCAACACGGGTAACTGTCCGGACAAGAAGTATGTCGGCATCACGAACTTCATCCTGCAATATATCTCTGCCGGGTAATGCTACCACATCCCCGAACTCTGAGAACGCTTCTTCTACAAACGGTATATTTTTATCTGCTATGATTTTCATCTTCTAATCTGTATAGTATTTCACCAGCTTTTTCCACGTATAATATCCCTTCGTTTTCCCTGTTTTTCCATGCTTCCACATTGATCGAGTCGGGATTCATATATCCGAGATTTATTTTTCTGCACCGTTCTTCGGATATCTGCGTTGCGAGGATAACTTCAATCCGCGGTATTTCAATACCGCCTTCAAATGTTCCTGCGCCTTTCACGTGTGTTGAGTGAGCAAGCACTCCGCGCGGTATATGTTTAAATTTCTCAGCTTGTTTAAGAAAATAATCACGAACGTGATACCCGATTTTATCGATCAATTTACCGTGTGTATATGATACTTCGGTTATGTGCGGTGCATAAATTATCAACGTACCGCCGTCTGCAACAACCGGTTCAAGTTTATACATACACTTCCCCGCCGTCCAGACATCTTCATACATCGCCGGCGCCCGGGATAATACTTTCATAAACGGATTTTTTACATGGCGAATATGTTCCGTCGCCGATAAGCCGGCCGCGCGTTCGTATGCTTCTTCAGGAGAACCCATAAATACCCCTTTAATACCGTCATCCTTCACCACCAGACTGTAGCACGTCCGCGGCGTCACGATCATCGATGCAGCCATATCCACAACCCGGCGAACGGGCGTGTACTTTGTTCCGATAATCTCTTTATTGGTGATAACCGCACCGAACCAGTGGAAAAAGTTCAGTATCTCGGGTCCCGATACTCCGGGAAAGAAATACTTATTACCACCGGAAAACCCGACAACTTCATGAGGAAAGGTGGGTGCAACGAGTAGAATATGATCATAATCGAATAACAACTTATTGATACGCACGACGACATCTTCACCGAACAAACCGCCGGTAATTTTCTCTATTTCACTCTTTTCTATGATTCCGATTTGTTTGAGCTGTCCCGGATCGTTCCACCGGTGATTATGTACTGAATATCGGGGTAATCCGGAATCGCTTCTCCCGAGAAACCGGTCGATTGCTTCTTCAGACATCGGTTGATGGGTACCGAGTGCAATGAGGTATTCGAGTACTTTTACCCGGTTGCCCAGAACTTCATGGAATATTTTATAGAACACCGGCATCGGAGCGGTTCGTGTACTGTCGGGGATAATGACAAGAACCTTCTTGCCGTCGAGCTGCAAACCGGCTGCGGTCTCGGCAATAAACGCTCCGAGCTCCCGTTCTGTCAGCGAGTTATGTTCGGTTATTTTTTGTTTTACCATATCTTCAGCATACATCTATTTCCACGGCGGTGTTTCGGGGAGGTGATTCAGAAACTTCTGAATCAACTTCTCCTCATACTCGCCGGCATACATTCCTTCCATAAAGATGTCGGCCGCTTCTTCATAGAACCGCTGCCATGATGCATCCTCCTCGCCGGGCATGATGGGATAAAAGAGTGCATTGTTGGCTTTCGCCGCCTTCATATCTCCGGGTGCATCACCGATCATCAGAATATGTCCGGGTTCATATTTTTCAACGGCGGCAAGAGCAAGATGTTCTTTTTTTGAGCCCATTTCCTGTCCTGCTATTTCCCGCATGTATTTGTCGATACCGTTTTCACTCCATTCTTTTCTCAACGCTTCGCCGGGAGTTGCCGAAACCACCATCATATCTGCAACCGGTTCTAATTTTTCAAGACTTTCACGGACATACGGGAACGGTGGTATACCGGTCACCATATCGGCAATGGCTGCATTTACCGCTTCACTCCACGCCAGCGCTTTCTTCAGAACCGGACTGCCATTACTTTCGACAACTTTCTTCAATGAGGGATTTCCGAGCGGGAGCCCCGAATCGATAAATTCTCTGATCTCGTTCGCTTCCGGAATAGTAACATTTCGTTTTTGTACTTCTTTGCGTTCCCGTAACAAATCGAATGCCATCACTAATGCTGGAAACCGATTGATACCCCGCCATTTTGAGTATAAGTTAACAAACTCGGCTGTCTCGCGTGTATACTTCGATACCGGTTGTAAGTTCCAATATTTGATAATGTTCGGAATGAAGCATTCCTTATGTTTTATCTCCATAGTATCGAATGCGCACCCGTCGGAATCGATGCCGATAAAGTATTTATGTTTTGGTTGTAACTTTTTTAAGACATGTACTTCGATTTCTTTCACGTTTTTACATCTCCTTCTATATCGTCATTGCTGTAAATCCGCCGTCTACCGGAACGATAGCACCGGTAACAAACGACGATGCCTTTTCCGATGCCAGCCACACCACAGCGCCTGCCAATTCAGACGGCTCGCCGAAACGGTGCATCGGTGTATGGCCAAAGATGGCTAAGCGCCGTTCTTTGGTCAGAATTTTTTTATTTTGTTCCGCGGGGAAAAAACCCGGCATAATAGCATTAACCCGAATACCGTATTCCGCCCATTCCCGGGCAAGATATCTCGTAAGATTATTCACACCCGCCTTGGAAATTGAATAGGTAAAAACTTTTGAAAGGGGTATTTCCGACGATGCGGAAGAAACATTTATAATCACTCCCCCTTTCCCGTCATCGATCATCGCTTTGCCGAAGGCCTTACAAGCAATAAATACTCCTTTGAGATTAACCGAGAGAATACGTTCCCATTCCTCAACATCAATTTCAAGAACCGGTGTAATAGAGTTAATGCCCGCTGCATTAATAAGAATATCGACTCTACCCCACATCGATTCAATTTCATTGCGCGCCGATTCAATCGTTTCCTTCTTCATAACGTCGGCATAGAGTATCTCGGCTTTTCCTCCCATTCTTTCGATTTTTTCCTTGCATTTTATTCCGCCTTCTTTATTACGGTCGAGAAATGCCACCTTTGCACCGCTGTTCGCAAGCGCAATAGCCATCTCTCCACCGAGAACACCGCAACCGCCGAAAATTGCGGCAACTTTTCCTTTCAAACCAAATAAATTTTCGAGGTAAGACATTGGATCATCCTTTTGCAATTCATAAAATAAAGTTCTTATTCGGATTTCTATAATCCAAACGGTTCTATATGTCTCCGAAAGTGTTCTTCGATACATTGATAATGTAATTCTTCGAATTCTCCGAGACATGTTATTATTTTATCCTTAAATACAAACTCTCCCGATTTATTCTTTTCCGTAAGCACTTTTCCAAATGAAACGTGCAGCACCTGCCGTGCATCGTCGTCATTAAACAATTTCACAAACTCGTTTTCGTTCAATACGTCTGCCGCCGGAACATTCTCCAAATTTCCCGAGACATGATATGTTTGTTTTTCTTTTTCAAAATTGTCGCGGGAGAATGAATAAATCGAACGGAACAATTCCGGCTTTTTAGATGCAACGACACGCAATGCTTCGAGATAACTGGTTCCGGCCGTTTTTATGTGTACCCGACCCCTTCCGATCCGACCGATCGCCCGGTACACGGTAAATTTATCACTCCCGGAATGGATACTTATCTTGTAAGGGCCAAGCTTCTCGGCAATTGCAATATGTTTTTTATATTCTTCCGTAAATGCTTGAATATCGCCTCTATAATCAATTCCTTTCTCAAAATCACCGATAAAGCGAGGAGCAAGACTTATCAGTTTTACTCCGAGACGTCTGAGCTCACTGGCTATAAAATAATGCTCAAAGGGTGTGGTCGGGGAATCGGTTTCATCGACCGACACCTCAATTTCCGATGGATGACGGGGATGTTTTGTTTCTAAATGATTATTCATTTGGACGATATGAGCAATGACATTCCCATATTTTACAATCGCCTGAAGTACTTCCTTTTTAGACGGCGTTAATGAAAAAGCAGGATCAACTGTGATCGTTTTATCGGCAAATCTACGGACCACATTTTCATACGTATCCTGCAATACATCCCACTGAATATCTGTCCCGCGCTTTGACAACTCATCCTCCGTCAACAACGCTGCTTCATTGACGACAAAATCGCTCGGGTCGATTGTGAACATTGTAAATCCGGCTTTTACCATACGATCGATGTCACCGGTAGTTTTTAAATGATCAGCATCCGCTCCGAATCCCTCCGTATACCCTTCCTGAAACACCGCCCACGTAGCTGCATCAATAACCTCATCGGGAGTACGGTTTGTTCGATTTAACTCCCGGATCGATTGCTGGGCCAGTATCGCCTTAAATCCTGA
>PWTU01000041.1 GCA_003562775.1 Ignavibacteriales bacterium | reverse complement strand
TGGAATAATATATCCAGTTTTATAAAACCAACGGACGATGATATTTCAGCAATATTTAAAGACGTCAAACCCAATTTAGGTCTTGTCACCAACAACGAAGGCGATGTATATTGGCCTTTATACGATATCAACGATATCGGAACCTGGAATTCTCATGAAGGTTACCAGGTATATATGAACGAGTCGGACACGCTGATAATTTTCGGTGAACAACTGGATCCGGAAACTACATCGATACGGTTATCAAGGGGATGGAATCTGAAATCGTATTTGCCGGACCAGCAGCTGCCGGTGGATATTGCGGTAAATAGTATTGCATCCTCTCTGGAAATTGTAACGAACAACGCCGGAGAAATTTACTGGCCTGCGTATGATGTGAATACAATGGGCTATATGCAGCCGGGTGAAGGATACAAAATTTTCGTTCACAATTCCTCAACTCTTGTATATCCTTCGGTATCTTCACACAATTTAAGAATTGCTGATGCTTCTATTAATAATCCCACATCGAATGTAAGTACAACCCCGGAATATTATATCGTGCAATCCGGAAGTACGGGATCTAATTCTTTTCTTCTCATACAATCCGATCATCTGCAAGATGGTGATGAAGTAGGTGTCTGGAATACCGACAATGTGCTTATCGGCAGCGGCGTTGTCACAAACGGAAAAGCAGCATTGACCGTTTGGGGAAAAAACAAGATGGAATTGGAATCCAACTTTGGCGCACAGCAGGGGGATCCGCTCCGTTTAACGGCATGGTTGCTAACGGATAACGAAGAATTCCCGCTCACTCTGGAATCGTTGGTCTGCCTTATTCGCGGAGAGTTGGACGATTCTGTTGTACGGTATGAGGAAACTATGGTTATCATTGCCAGCGTCCGTGATCCATCTGCAATTCCTGATAGATACACCCTGCAACAAAATTATCCCAATCCCTTTAATCCCACAACGGCTATACAATATGCGATCCCGAGATATGAGTCCGTTTCGCTTGTAGTATATAACTTACTCGGGCAAAAAATTACCACTCTTGTCGATGAAAAACAACGGGCAGGGCAGTATGAGGTCGTTTTTAAGGCTGATAAGCTGGCAAGTGGTGTTTATTTCTACCGGCTGAATGCGGGACATTATACCGAAGTAAGAAGAATGATACTGTTAAGGTAAGTATCATAAATATTCTGTGTTATTAAAAAGCCCCATAAATTAATATTTACGGGGCTTTTTTGTCTGAAATCCCGGTAATTATTTTCCCGTTGATTTTATCCACATCTTGACCTACATCACAGGTTTTTTAACTTGAATATCACTATATTTAGAAGAATTTTGTAGTCTGTATGCCTCAATTTATAATTTTTATATAGGTCATTATTTTATTCTTAGCAAAATATTGCATTTTGTTTACAATTTTTCTTATATTTTTTAACTTAAAACACATAATTAATTTACTCAACACCTTCTGAGAGGGGGACATATGTCGAAATCTGTTAATACGGTTTCCAAATTTTGTGTCGGTGTATTGATCCTGTTTATAATGGGGTTGAATATATCATTTTCACAGACTACTATCGATTATCAATCACTGGTCGCGACGGGAAGCTCATCAGATTTACCGATCGGATATGGATACCACGATTTGAGTGCCTACACTGCTCATGGTTTGGTATGGGTTTTTTATTCCGACGGTACCGATGCTGTTTATCGAACGAAACAAGCTGAAGAAGGCGGAAACTGGTCTGCATCACAGATAATATTTAATGAAGGTAGTGGTCGTGACTTTAATGTCGCATTCGATGGTGAATATTTTCATTTTATACATGAAACGAATGGAGACTTAAATTACATGCGGGGACGGGCTTTAGTAGATGGTAAAATTCAATTTGATAATGAAGTTATAGCTTATAGTAATAGTCTATGGGATGCATCAAACAGGCATTTTTCCATAACGGTTGATCACCGTTATAACCCCTGGATAATTCTGAAAGTTATAAATGGTGATCAGAGAAAACCCATTTTATTATCGTCGATAGCATCAGATGGCACCTGGCAGGACCGTCCGGGGTTTCCTAAGGATCTGGATTTATCAAGCAGTGGTGGAGATGGTGCCCATGGTCGGGCTCCAAATATTATGGAAATAGAAGAGAACAAGATACTTACCGTATTCCGGCAACAAAGAGATAACTTTCGGATGGTCGGTAGAATTTGGACTGGAGATTCAGATAATCCCGATGATGAAGGAGATCTTGGTGAAATAGAAAATACAACACTGCCAAATATCAGTTCAAGGGCCTCATTTGTTTCAACAGAAGATGGAATTGTGCTGGCTAATAGTCAAATTAACGTTGCACGTCGTAATACCGATGGATCATGGGTTGATGTCTCACCGGGTGGGCTGACCGATTCTTTTAATAATACCTTAACAATATATAGCGGAGCAATCCGAATGTGGGATTTAAATGACGGGAATATCCGATACAAAGAGACGACAAATAACGGTGATAATTGGGGTGATCTTGTCGTAAAGTGGAGTGATGCTGATATTCAACAATTCAATGCTTCGCAGGCAAAAGGTAGTCATGGAGATCATCATTCTGTATTGTGGGTTACGGGAACAGGTGAAACCTTTGATCCGCCGTTTGATGTCTATATGGGAATTGTAGGTACAGTACCTCCGCCACCTGCCCCGTCTTTGGTGTACCCTGATAACGAAGATATTGATGTTCCTATTGAGGTTACATTAAGATGGAGTGAAATTGCGGCAGCTGCATCATATGATGTACAGGTATCCGATGAATCGAATTTTTCGACAACGGTTATTGACGAAGTTAACGTTACCGATACTTCTGTCACGGTATCGGGTCTTGATATTGACACTATATACTATTGGCGCGTTCGTTCTGTTACGAGTCAGGAAACAAGAAGTGAATGGTCCGATATATGGAGTTTTACGACAGTCGGTATACCTCCAGCTCCGGTTTTGCTTTTACCTGAAGATGGTTCAACCGATGAATCTACATCTTTAATATTGTCATGGGAACCAATAAAAAATGTGGATAATTATCAGTTACAAATATCTACACAACCTGACTTTTCTACGTTATTCTTAGATAATGACAACATAACCGAATCGATGTATCAAGTTAATGGGCTCGATTACGATAGAACATATTATTGGCAGGTTCGGGCTATGAATGAATTTGGTGTAGGCGACTGGTCGGAGGTATGGAGTTTCACCACAAAAATAGGTGTTCCGCCGGCTCCGGTATTGGTTATACCGGAAAATAATGCAACAAATCAACCAATCACTCTGACCTTTGAGTGGGAAGAGGCGGATCTGGCAGATACATATAGATTTCAATTATCAAAAGTATCCGATTTTTCATCTACGGTTATAAATGTCGGCAATATCACAGAGACATCATACGAAGTCAGTGATCTCGAACATTCACAAACCTATTACTGGCGTGTAAATGCAACTAACGAAAGCGGAACGAGCGGCTGGTCGTCTGTATGGGGTTTTACCACGATCATCGAAAAGCCGGCGATACCTCAACTGACATCTCCAATAAATGAAGCCGAAGGAGTTTCAACCAAACCCGAATTAGATTGGGAGGAGGCGGCGCGTGCGGAGACGTATAGGTTACAGGTTGCAACGGACGATGAATTTACTTCCGTCGTACTTGAAGTAGATGATGCCGAGAATTCTTCGTATACGGTAATCGAAGAACTTGACGAATTTACGACACATTATTGGCGGGTAATTGCGACAAATATCGGCGGAACCAGTGACTGGTCAGATGTATGGGAGTTCACCACCGGTCAGGCATTTCCCATTGCACCGACACTCGTCTCTCCTGAGGATGGAAGCACCGATCAAGAGACCAGTGTATTGTTTCTCTGGAATTCCGTCCCCACGGCAACACACTATCGTCTGCAGGTTTCCGTAACGAACGACTTTTCAGATACTGTTATAGACGAAGATGAAATCACTAATACATTCTATACCGCATCCGGCCTTGATTACGATACCGAGTACTACTGGCGTTTACGCGCCGTCAGCGGTGTGGGCGCCGGTGACTGGTCTGCGGTGTGGAGCTTTACGACGACGGATGACGTAACATCGGTTGATAGATTAACCGGCGGAATTCCGACCGAATTCTCATTAGATCAAAATTATCCGAATCCGTTCAATCCGATTACAACGATACGGTTTGGGTTACCATTGGAGGCGACGGTATATCTGGAGGTGTACAATATGCTCGGCCAACGTGTTGCAACATTGATATCCGGTGAGCACTATACCGCGGGTACGTATGAAGCGGTATGGGATGCACGTGACGATACGGGTCGTTCGGTTTCGAGTGGTATGTACATTTATCGTATCTCCGCTGGCGATTATGTAAATGTCAGGAAACTGCTTTTGATGAAATAAGGAAAATTATTAAAGGTAACTATAGAGTAAAATACCGACTGTTTTTCGAAAAATCCCCGGATATATGCTTCCGGGGATTTTCGTCATTATGTATGATGATTATGTAGATCGACTACAATTTTCGTAATTAATCCGAATAGTATTGAATATCTACAAAGCAAATAGATATCATAAATATTGTATATGATTTCAAGATTATTTTTCTTGATGATAGTTTATTTATGCTTTCCCTATTCATCATTCACGCAAAGTTATTTTGTAGATGAAGTAGATGTCGTTGCTTATGATGAGACAACAACCCAGGTTCCAGTTGGTTATGGCTATGGAAATCTTGGTCCTTACGTCGTTAACGGTAAGATATGGGTGTTTTATTCAGATGGTACAAACGCATATTGGAGAACAAAGCCCTTGGGGGCGGATAATGAGTGGTCGAATCGGTATTTTCTATTTGAAGAAACGCAGGGAGCTTACTTTAATGTTGCCTTTGATGGTCTGTATTTTCATTTCATTAGACAGGTAAATGATTCTTTTGGATGGGGTGATTTAGAATATAGACGAGGAAGAGCAGAATTAGATGGAAGCATTTCTTTTAATAATGAGTCTATTATTTTTTCAGATGTAAATTGGAAAGTATCGAATAGACATTTCTCGATATATTCTGACAGCAATGGCAAACTCTGGGTGATGTCTAAAGTATATGATTCGAGTATTGATCGATACAAATCCATTATATTATCTTCGATTGGAGAAAATGGAATATGGATGGATCGACCTGGTTTTCCAAAGGATCTGAGCGATCAATCAAATTCTGACTTAAATGGCCGTGGCCCAAAAATAATCGAAATAAACAATGGTCAAATTCTGTTTAGCTGGCGAAACCATAATGCTATAACTCTAAATTATGGAATGCGTGCACGATTGTGGGTTGGAAATATAGATGATCTTGATGATGAAGGTCAACTCGGCGAGGAAGAAGATACTCAAATTTCTTCAAGTCTATCAAAAAGTGCAGGAACCTCTATTGTATCTCCTGTACCAGATATCGCTATGATAAATTCAGGGAAATATGTTAGTCGAAGAAATATAGACGGGACATGGCAAAGGGTAGATCCGCCATCAGAAATCATCGAAGATGATAATCTTCGCTCGAATTCGCTAAGTGTAAAAAACGGGAAGGTCAGAACTTGGGACGTAGACGGAAATAATATTAGATATTCTGAAACGTCGGATTATGGATCGACATGGAGTGAGATCATTGTTCGAACTACTTCAATTCTTCCAAGCCATTTATCTTCATCACACGCAGAGGGTAGTAAGGGTGCATTTCATGGTGTATTATGGAGATTTGGAGATACACCTTACGATATTGGTATGTCAATTGAAGGAGAATATAATCCTGATGATGACTACTTAGAGCCCCCTGCTGTACCGGTTCTTGCTTTCCCTGATAGTGGTTCTTTTAACGTACCGATTGATCTAAGTTTTCAATGGTACCCCGTTGATGACGCTAATTCTTATCGTGTGCAGATTTCTAAAAATAGTGACATGTCAATGCCATTTGTAGATTCAAGCAATGTAATGGATACTGTTTTGTTTGTTACATTGCAGAATGAAACGACATATTACTGGAGAGTAAATGTCTCAAATCAATATACAACAAGTGATTGGTCTATAATTTGGAGTTTTACAACGATCATGGAGGAGCCGGGTATACCTATACTTGTTTCTCCATCAAATAATGCAACTAATGTTTCAATAGATGTCGATCTTAATTGGGAAGCATCGGGGCGGGCTGAAGCATATCACGTTCAAGTATCAACTGTAAATGATTTCACTGATGTGCTTGTTGACAGCAGCGGTGTTACAAATTCTATACTGTATCTGAGCGATCTCGATCACGATACAAAACATTACTGGCGTGTGCGTGCCGAAAACATCGGCGGCATTAGCGATTGGTCGGATGTCTGGAGCTTTACGACGAATAACGCAGCATTGGATGACAGTTTAATCGTTGGAATTCCAACCAGATTTTCATTAAAGCAGAATTACCCGAATCCGTTCAACCCGACGACGACTATACGGTTTGGATTGCCGTCAGAGGCAATTGTATACCTTGAGGTGTACAATATGCTCGGCCAGCGTGTTGCGACGCTAAAATCCGGTGAGTATTATGCCGCGGGTACGTATGAAGTAGTCTTTAATGCGAAAGATCTACCAAGTGGCGTATATGTTTATCGTTTTATTGCCGGTTATTATGTTGAATCGCATCGGATGCTGCTTACGAAGTGATCTAACTAATTGATGGTTTATAGAGGTGTTAGGTGAGAGGTGTTAGGTGAGAGGTGTTAGGTGAGGGGTGAGAGGTGAGGGGGTGAGGGGGTGAAGGGGAGACGTGGAGGGGAGGGGGGTAGTAGATAGTTAAAATCTGACCTCCGACTTCCGACCTCCGACTTCCGACCTCTGACCTCCGGACAGGAACATGGTTCGTTAAAATTTTCATCTTCGTAATCTAAGACGAATGGGGAGAACGTTTGCAGGTCTTTACGGAACATCTTTATTTACGTCTCAAAATGCCGTATCTTTAATTTTCTGTGTTCAGGGATTTATTGTCATTGAAAGGATTATATTATCCGGGAAGTATGCTTCCATGTTAATCAGATCGTTGATATTGACGTTCATTGTTGTTCTTTTCACGCTGCCGGCGACGTCCAATACAACATACTTTACTTATAATTCTCAAACCGGAAACAGCGCCACAATCGGACTCCCGCTAAGTGCCAATCCGAATGTCGACGGACAACCTCTTGAACCGCGAGATGAAATAGGTGTATTTACTCCAGACGGATTGTGTGTAGGTGGTACGGTATGGAACGGTGAAACAAACGTCGGGATCACGGTATGGGGAAATAATACTTTCACCCAGGAAATTGACGGCATACGGCCGGGTGAAGAAATCCATT
>PWTU01000263.1 GCA_003562775.1 Ignavibacteriales bacterium | reverse complement strand
TTGAACGGACGACCAGTCGAGGCGGGGATTTCCACTCTGAATTGAGCCCGACACCGATGGGGGCGTCAACGTCGCGGTGAATGAACGGGTGGACGACCACCCGCTGGTCCCTGCCTCGTTCGTCGCTCTGACTCTCCAGTAGTATTGTACAGCGGGGGAAAAATTTCCAACCGATTTAGATGTGTTCGAAATACCGGATTCATCGAAGAATGTACTTGAAAAGTTAATGTTCTCGGATATCTGTAGCTGGTATGTCATTGTCCCACCGCCGCTTGACTCACTCCAGGTAAAAGATATGAAATTCGTAGTAGCATAGAAACCGTCTGCGGGTGATTGCAAAGTAGGAGTCGAAGGCGCATCTATCGAGGTAATAGTGTGACGATAAGTCGCATCAACAAGATGTGATCCCCAAATTGTGAAGTTACCATCCATAACATAGGTGTAAGCATTTTTATTATTCGATGATCCGACCAACGACGGCGATGATAATCGAACATACTCCCAAGGTCCTACCCATTCGATTTCGTGAACGTTATTTCCCGCAACCTGTGTTCCTTCGAGAAACTCAACGTACGTCGCCGTATTGGGGTCGTCATAGTATGGACTTTTATATGTATGTACCCCTTCTATTTGGTGTTCTTGGGGTACGTACCATTCATCGAGAAGAACATTAAATGATGACCCGGTATATATATTTGCAATCTTTTTCGTATATTGCGTCGTTGATTGTGCAGACATAAGGGTATTATCGCCGCCGCCCGGGTGATGTATTTTTTTACTCATCACCTTTTCTCCCATCTTCCACTCGGAACCCGCTTTTTCGAAGATATATTCCTCGTACACCTCCTTATTGGAATACGCGACATAAGCGCGAGTATCCGTTCTGCCCCGATCGAGCACGCCGTATATATACCCGTTACTTTTATCGATCGGTGTATTCGTGTATGCAGCTTCTAGTATTTGTTTGGTGGCGGGATCTAATACACTCCGTTCGGTAGGTTCAGGCGCATTGAGATCATCAATGATTGTCACATCTATAGTGTTCTCGCACCCCATCATAAGTAAGAATAAGAGAGAGAGAGAGAGAGAGAGAGAGAGACAAAATATTCCCATTCATGACAATCCTCTTTATTTTTATTAATAAATATAGGGAAGTCTGAAAATTCCCCTGTTATATATATATATGTTTTTTTGAAGCATCTACCTATTATTCATCAATATAAGGATGGAGGGAACGATAATAAGTAACTTTAGGAAAAAATAATTTTGATGTCAATAGGAAATAAAAATATAGAAATTATTTTTATTCTATAAAATTATACAAATTATTTAAACATAATAATATATTCGCTAATAATAACGAATTAAGCATCACCGACAATCAATTTCCTTTTCATACTCCTCTACAGTATTAATATTCATCACCTCTTTTGTAAACGAGGATACATCAACCTTCTTGAGCTGCACTGTTTTCAAAAGCCCCTGCACTTTTCGATTACCTTCCCGTAGATATTGTTCAATCGATGTGTTTATTGTTCGCGGGTATACCCCGATTAACGGATGCGTGCGTGTACCGTCATCGGCTATCAAAATAGTCTCCGGTTCGAGCTTATCAAGAAAGGCATCAATGACATTTGTCGATATGAAAGGAATATCGCAGGAAACCGTAAACAGATAATCGGTATGAATGCTTTTTAGTGCAGCGTGAATCCCGGCTAACGGTCCGCTATCTTCGAATATATCGGGTATGACCGGACGGTTTAGAAATGCATACGGGCCGGTATCATTTGCGCTTATATATATTTCTGAGAAACGTTGTTCAAGAACTGCGTCAATGCATTCGATAAACGATATGCCGCCAACCTTCAACAATGCTTTGTTTACTCCCATCCTCCTGCTCCGTCCTCCTGCAAGTATCACCCCCGATATGTTCCGGTGTACGGTCATTTCCCTTTGATTGAAAATTATCCCGCGAAAGCACGCGTCTCAGAGGACGTCTTTCTGCCTTAAATCTTTTATAACTACCGTAAGGTACAGGATTATCCCGACGATAAGAGACACCTGCCCGAATGAAAGAAAAATTGTCAGGGTGCCGGGTCCGGGGAAGAATACCGCCAGGATAGCGAGCAATATTCCCAACCCTATAAGTATTTTCGATGAAGTCAGCAGATAACTCATAATCACCGCCCTCCTTTATAAGTCACAACCGGGTAATATCTCTGCTGCATCGAAGGATGAACATTCCCGTGACATCGCATGCAGGAGATTTTATCTTCGAGTATCCGTTCGTGGAGCGTGCGATGCAACTGCACCGCTTCATATTTTTCACCGCCGATATGGCAGGTCAGACAATTGGCATTCGGAAATTGTCCGCGAAACCGGATCGGACGCGGATACAAACCCGTCACTCTCCCGTAAAGATGCCGCAAACCGTCCATTTTAGATTGCACCGTTCCGGCAACGCCGTATCCGGTATGGCAGCTATAACATTGATGATCGTTCACCCAGTTATTTCGAAAATGTTTCGCCGCAAGCGTGTTCGATTCGCGGTTCAGCATCATATCGGCGCCGAACGGATGCATCTGGTGACAATCCATACAGGATTCAACATCTTTGAACTCCTCCAGCGAAAAATACGTCCCGCCGAACATAACAAATGCCGGTAACATAAATAACGCAATGAAGTACAGCCACTTCCTTCCCGGATCGATCTCTTGCTGCTGCCGGAAAAATTGCAGGTAAATTATCAAGATAATCGATGCAAATGCCGCGAGAATCGTTGCAACACGTACTATGTCGGTAAAGGTGGTTCCGACTGCCGGGTGACCTATCTCCGATAACGGACGATCGGCATTGGCAATGACACTTACAATGAGAAGCAGGAACCCGGTGAACAACAATCTCCGTACTCTCATCGTCCCGATCCTCCCTCAGTAAATCTTCCGCCCATCGCGCGCAGTGTTTTTTCGCGCGCCTGATGTGCGTAGTCTATGGACTCACCGAGTGTCTCGAGCGCCTTCTGAGGATTATGCCATCCGATGCTGTTCTCTGCCTTTACATACTGCCACCTCAGATGTGCGCTGGTATAAGCACGGCGGGCTTCGAAGAGTAACTCCTGATCGACACCACGTGCATCCTTCGCCGCCTCAAGTGCATCGAGGGCTGAGAGCATTGCACTCTCGGCGCGGCTGCGCATGCGAAGCGTTCGCTCCTGTGCCGCATAGACTCTGCTCTCAAGCCAATCGGCAGTTTGATTATGACACTGCTGGCAGGTTTCTTCGATATACTTTAACGGACTTGTTATATGATGCGAGATCTCTCTTCTTCCATCGACCTTGACCACCGGCATATGACAATCCGCACAGCTTACATTGTTCACCTGATGCGTACCTCCCTGAAACATCTCAAACTCGGGATGCTGAATAATTCGAAGCGGAACATCGACCTGCGGATGGCGGTAATCATAAAATCCGGTTTCTGAAAATCGCTCCATATCGGTAAAGCGATAATCCCAATAGCGTTCCATATCGCCGGGATCGAATCCTTCATCCCACGGGAAGATAACTTTCCGGTTGTCCGGATCGGGATGGAAATAATATTCAACATGACACTGGGCACACACCATCGATCGCATATCGTTCCGGCTGAGTTCGGCAACCGGAGTGCCGCGGCGCTCAAGCGCCTCCTTTAATGCAGGACGTGTGATCCGTAAATCCATTGTTTCGGGATGATGACAATCGCTGCATGAAATAGATGCATGCTTGACACCCATATACGGATGCTCGTTATGTGCGTCAATCTCCGCCTGTACGTCCAGATATTCTTCCATCGGAGTCGTGTAATATGAATCTCCCATCTCTTCCATCAAACGAGGAGCATCGGCTGATTTACAGGTAACACATGTAACAAATTTCGGGGATCGCTCGATTGACAACATATCTTTCATCGCCCAATAATGCCCCCGCGCCCTTTTATAATCCAGGCCGTAGCCGACCCCGCCGAAAATACGTTCCAATTGGGGAAATCGTTCAACATACGAATAATTATACGAGCCGCCGTACTTCGTCTCCTCCATCTCCTTTGTTCTCATAAACGTCTCGTATTGAAACGGGTAAAACTCACCAAATCGGGCAGGATCGGTCTCATCCATTGTTAACGGCGCCGGTGGATCTTCTGCAGGACCGCAACCCGTAATCCCCGCAATAATAAATACAAAAAATGGAAGGGTATATGCAATAATTCGGGATCCGTTCATTCTGTTACTCCATACCTGTAAACTAATGTATGTTTAATGATGTGCGATAAAAATGTTCAATTAAGATAAATAATAAAGACTCTTCTGTCAAGTATGAATTTTGCACAGCTTTTTTTATATTATATAGTTTACAAAACTTTGGCAACTATATAATAATGCGGGAACCGACGACCACATCACTTTATGCATTTGCAAAGATCAATCTGGGATTGCACATACTGCAAAAACGTGCGGACGGGTACCACGATATTGAAACGGTTTTTCATCGTGTAAATATTTTCGATACGATTACGGTGGAGCGCAATAAATCAGATCGGGTTGTTATCCAATGCTCTCATCCGGGGATACCCACAGATCAGTCAAACTTATGCTACAAAGCGGCAGAATATTTTTATTCAGAGATCGGGTATGATCATGAATTGCACATTTCAATAGAGAAAAACATACCGGTAGGCGCAGGGCTTGGCGGAGGGAGTTCGGATGCTGCTTCTGTTTTACGAGCATGCAATATGTTGTACGGCTACCCGCTTGATGACAATATGTTAACCGGCATCGCATCCCGCATCGGGTCGGATGTTCCCTATTTTCTCCAGGCCGGAAGCGCCTGTGCAACCGGCCGCGGCGAATTACTGGAGTATTTTCATCTTGAGCTGCCTTATTGGGTTGTGCTCGTGTATCCCGGCGTACATATAGATACGAAATGGGCGTACCAATCCTGTACGCCGAATCGTGAAGCGAAAAACGTCAATCTGAAATCACTTATTCAGGATAACATGTTGCAGCCACAAACGTGGGTTAACGCACTTCGCAACGACTTCGAACCGGTCGTATTCCAGAACCATTCTGTTGTAATGCGGGTAAAAGAAGCGTTGATCAAAGGCGGCGCCGATTTTGCGCTAATGTCCGGAAGCGGATCGAGTGTGTTCGGATTATTTCAGGATGAAGTATACGCATACGAAATCGCCCACTCACTCTCGAAAACCTATGATGTCTGGACAACGCCTCCGTTTTTTTCGCCTGAATCCATTATCACCGAGCGGAAGGCAGGTGTATAAAGAACGAATGATGACCCGGTATCTATCAATCTCCTTTATCCTGATTTTAATTTATTTTCAATCATATGCATTTGTGCAGGAAGAAGAACCGGACACCGTTGTTGTCGCAGATACACTTGAAGAGCCGATACGTGTTCTGGTGATTCCGGGGATGGGTTCGATTCAGGATTCGCGTCTGCATTCGATTTCGTATCTTGACCATTTACGCATGGAATACACTACACCGGTCGATAATCTTGAACAGTTTCCGGGTATATATGTCCGCGATAAAGGAGCGGTCGGTCAACCGCATGAAGTGACCGCCTTCGGAACGGGATGGCGTTCCGTCGGTGCAATGATCGACGGGCGTCCGGCAAACGATCCGATGACCGGAGTATACGACTTCAACTTATTTCCCACCGAATTCATCGGGGAGATAGAATATCTTCCTCCGTCACGATCGTTTCTCTATCAGCGAAACGCCGCGGGAGCATCCTATAACATAGTCACACAAAATTTCATTGCTCCTTCTCCGTATACGAAAATACGGTACAGCGAAGGGCCGAACAATTACTCACAAACCGACGTCGTAATGAGTCAGGATATAACTGCCGGCGTCAATCTGATGGCGGGAATACAACGGCAGTTTTTCGGTCGCGCCGACCCCCAGGTGGATTTTCGCGGCAGGTTTCCGAATATGAACTACCGGAATCACAATTACAGGGCAAAGGTTCGATGGAATTTGCCGGATAGATTCAACATTTTCGCCGCTCACTCATACAGCCGTCTCGATACCGGGCTCAGCGGCGGGGTGGATATTTTTGCAACAGCGCCGGATTCTATTTTCAATGAACTCGAAGCAACTATGCGCACGCTCCGAGCATTACAGCGGGTAAAGCGACACGATCTTACCCTATCGGTAAGTGCACAATTGCTTCCAGATTCCCTCGATACAAGTAATCTCACAGTATACTACTCGAATCACTTGCGCAATTACCGCGAGCAGGATCGCGCAGTGGAAAACGATACTCTTGCATATATCAACGATTACCGGACGCTGCTGAGCGGGATTGATTTTAAGCAATGGTTTACTATCGGTCCGGTTCGTTTTCATGCAGGCGGTGAGTTCCGGGATATTCATATTACCGAAAGCGATAAGACCGGGAAACAAAGCGAGCGGGAATTCTCTGCGTTCTTCCGGTCTAAATTCGAACCTTTCGATCAGGTAAAAGCGACTATTATGCTCCGCGGCGACTGGCTTCGCAATGCCAACTATACATCGTTCGGCGCCGACCTTACGCTTACTCCGCTCAATTTTATTTCGATTACCGGCGGCGGTGCGCATACGTACAGGCATCCGACATTGCAGGAATTGCACTGGCAGGATTCAACGGTTACCCGACCGCCCTCCCTTGTACCTGAAGCTCACGATTTCGTCTTTACTGAAGTTACATTAAAACCTCTTTTGCAACTTGAATTTACACTTGGTGGATTATACCGGCACATTACCGATCCGATCATATACGAACAAGGCGAGATATCGAGGACATTCCCCGATATAACGATCAATCAGGGAAATGAATCGAAAATTTTTACCGGCTATGCACAAGCACGTTATAAAATCGGTAAATTTACATTTACCGGAAAGGTAAATAACTATAGAATTACTGAAGACGGTGAACGCCGAAAAAATCTACCGGGTTTGGATATAATAACATCGATAATATACCGGGGGATTCTCTTCGGGGGCGCACTCGATTTGCAGGTGAAACTTGAAGGGATCTATCTGTCGGAGCAATACGGCGTCGATTTCGATCCGGAATCATATTTCCCGGCTCGACAGTCGTTCGCGCGCATCGGTCCGTCGGGCTTATTGAACGGCAGTATCGTCGGAAAAATCGGGAGTGCATACCTGCATATAACTTACAGGAATATAACCGGCACCGAGTATATGAAAACTCCGTTTTATCCGATGTATGAATCGTATCTGAGGTTTGGAATAACATGGGAATTTTTGAATTGAGGGGTAGGTAAATGTAACTATGTATACTTTTTTATTAATTCCTGCAATGATTCAAGAATATCACTACGTTCGATATCTTTGAATTTTTCTGCGATCTGTAAG
>PWTU01000393.1 GCA_003562775.1 Ignavibacteriales bacterium | reverse complement strand
GGCGGATTTGCATTATCACGCAATCGATGCCGTCAAGCGACGTGCCCGACATAATGCCTGCGACAATTCTGGATTTCTTTTTTTGCATTTTGTTTATTGGTTTTTAGTGGTACTTTGCGGCTTTTGTATTATTTTGTTATACTGTGTAAAATGGTAATCGTTAGTTAATGGTTATTGGCTAATTGTTAATTGTTCGTTGACCGCAACATTCCTATTAACCGATAACAATATTCAATAATCAATAATCAATAAACAATAATAAACCCTAAATCCCATGCTTCTCGGTGCACACATGTCGATCAGCGGCGGCGTTCATACTGCTTTTGAACGCGGTAAGCATGTGGGTTGCACCACTATGCAGATCTTCTCAAAGAATAATAATCAGTGGCAGGGCAAACCGCTGACCGACCTTGATATTATAAACTACAAAAAGGAAGCAAAGAAAACAAGCATACAACCCGTTGTGGTGCATTCTTCGTATCTTATAAACCTGTGTGCTAAGGATAAAACAACACTCAAAAAGTCCCGTGATGCCTTCTTCGATGAACTGAATCGTTGTCGGCGATTGGGTATTCCGTATTTTATATTTCATCCGGGATCACACGTCGGACAGGGAGAGGATACCGGTTTGAAGATTATAGCCGAATCGCTTAATATGTTGCATGAGAGGACAAAAGGATACCGGGTGAAATCGGTCGTCGAGATAACGGCCGGCCAAGGCTCGAATCTCGGCTATCGCTTTGAGCAAATACGAAAACTGATACGCATGGTTGAAAATAAGAGACGGATGGGGGTCTGCATAGATACCTGCCATTTATTTGCAGCCGGGTATGATATCTCATCCGAAAAAGGATATAAACAAACGTTTCAGACATTCGACGATATCATTGGGTTGAAACGATTGATGGTTATTCATTTAAACGATTCCAAAGGTGCGCTCGGCTCGCGTCTCGACCGGCATGAACATATTGGAAAGGGACAGATCGGTGATACCGGTTTTTCGCTCATTATGAAAGACAAGCGGTTTCGTGATATCCCGAAAATTCTCGAAACGCCGAAAGGAGAAAACATGACAGAGGATATTATAAACCTGAAGCGTTTACGGGGCTATGTGAATCGAAAATAACGTAAACTAAACGAAAATATAAATTGTTACACTTATACGAGAAAAAATATGGCGAATCCAGGAGTAACTGCAGGTACGGCCGCTGCTGCGGCCGCCGCCGCCGCGGCGCAAGCCCGGAAAGCTTCCGGGGCAATCGTACATGTTGAGCCGGAGCTTTTTCAGGAGATAGTCGGAAAATCAAGGGACGGCCTTGTGGTTTTTGCAAGAGGGGGTTTTCTTTCAAAAAAATATTATTATCTTACAACATATAAAGGTTTGTTCTTTTATGCGAGTTCGAAAAACGAGTTACGTTTTTCGGGCGATACGGAAGTGATAACAGTGAAATCAATTTGGGCGCCTTAGGTTTTTTATGAGCGATACACAAACATTACAAGACATACTTAACCAAAACACAAAAGAGGGTGAACTCTACGAAGAACTCGATAAGAACAGGGTGCTTTGTTACGCGTGCGGTCACCGGTGTGTAATACCCGAAGGCAGACAGGGAGTGTGCAAAATACGATTTAATGCCGGCGGCACGCTGATGGTACCGACGGGTTATGTCGGCGCATTGCAGGTCGATCCGATCGAGAAAAAGCCCTTCTTTCATGCGTTTCCCGGGAGCGATGCACTCAGTTTCGGTATGCTGGGCTGCGATTACCATTGTTCGTACTGTCAGAACTGGCTTACCTCTCAGGCGCTGCGTGATCCCAATGCAGTTGCACCGCCGGAATATGTCAGTGCGGAACGCCTTGTACAGATTGCCAGGAAGCATGATGTCCCGGTAATTACCAGTACATACAACGAACCGCTGATCACGAGCGAATGGGCGGTCGAAATAATGCGGATTGCGCAAGAAAAAGGATTGATCGGTTCGTATGTCTCCAACGGGAACGGAACACCGGAAGTGCTCGATTACATCCGGCCGTACGTCGATCTGTTCAAGATTGATCTTAAAGGATTCGACGATAAGAATTACCGTAAGCTCGGCGGTAAACTGCAGCATGTTCTGGATACAATCAAAATGACGTACGAACGCAAGTTCTGGGTTGAGGTCGTCACACTTGTCGTACCCGGATTTAACGACAGCGATGAGGAGCTTCGCGATTGCGCTAAGTTCATTGCATCCGTCTCGAAAGATATTCCCTGGCATGTGACGGCATTTCATTCCGATTATAAAATGATGGATCGTAACGACACTCCCGTGCAGCGAGTGATCCGCGGTACGGAGATCGGGTATGAAGAGGGATTGAAATATGTTTATGCCGGCAACGCCCCCGGTATGGTAAACGATTATGAAAATACGTATTGCCCGGAATGCAATACTGCGGTTATTGAACGATATGGTTTTCGTGTTAATGCAAACCGGCTCGTCGACGGACATTGCCCGAAGTGTAAACACGAGATCGCCGGCATTTGGTCGAAATCCGAAATTGAAAAATACAGATCACAATTACAGTAGAGCTGCCATAAGAACGGAGGTTGAGATGAAGCTGCATAGCTTAGCGGTGGTTGTTTTGTTGATGGTCGGTTTTTGCGTTCTCCCCCTTGCTGCCCAGGAGAATCAAGAAGAAAAATCATACGCACAGTATGTTTTTAACGAAAGTGAAACGGTATTCCGGCAGCAGCAGTCAAGCCGTTCACGTTTTGTTCCGGGTGTGAGTTCATACGGCAGCGGAGGTATAGCTTATTATACATTGTCTTCCCTGAGTCCGTTGAGCTGGCAGTTCGGTACGGGTATATTTTCTATTAGTGATGTGCCCGATCGTCATTACCGTGGAACACTTGTTGATGAAACGGCGCTTGCCATGCCGATCTATACCGGTATCCGTTACGACCTGTACCGTGCATCCGATGAAGTGATTGAGTATACAGTCTTCAGCAGTTTTATCGGGGGACCTGTCGTCGGTATGGCTATACCGAACGCTTCCGGCTTTGCAAATACACTTGCAGCAACTCAATTTCGATGGGGCGCCGGCGGACAGGCAGCACTCGGTATTGAAGTATTCTTCGGTGAGCGATGGGCAGGTTATGTACAAGCAGGTGTTGATGCGGTCGGCTTTACGCGACCGTTAGGCGCAGAGAAAGGATATCTCGGTCCCGCTATTGGTCTGGGCTTCGGTAGGATTTTGGGCAGGTAATCAATCGGTGGTATTCAGCGATTTTCGTTGTTTAATTATTTCCGTTTTAAATGCGGAGGTTTGAAACCCCGGTAAATATCGAACCGCGAATCGTAGAAAACGATATTAAAATGTTTATCACGGAGTGTACCCCCGGAAGGATAAAGATAAAATTCATCGATAGTATCGGTGGGTTTATCGCTCGGACGCCCGTCTTTTGAATAAAAACGCAATACATAGTAACCAAGCTCGTACGGCGCATTCTCAAGTTGTTTCTGAATGTTCTCGTATGAAAGAATATGAAGGTCTGTATCTTTTCTATCTTCAGCCATGTTTTCGTTAGATTCGATGTTTTTATCGTTCGAATGCATCGGGGCGGACGAGCATTAATATTGAAGATTGTGGAACAACAAGATATTGTTTGTCTTCGTATTCGATTTCGATTGCCGATTCTTTGAGGAAAAGTGCATAGTCGCCCTCTTCTGCCTGCAAAGGAATGTATTTGACGGGATCCTTCGGAGTAGTTGACCAGGGTTCCTGATCCATATAATTGGGATTGACGACAGGGTATCCGGGTCCGACCTGCATTATGTATCCGCTCTGCACTTTCTCTTTTTCTTTGACGCCCGGCGGTAAATACAGACCATGTTTGGTTTTGTCCTTATCCTTATCCGGAAGAATCAGGACTCTGTCGCCGACAACAATTAATTTTTTGCGTGTTCCGATTTGCATAATTAAAAAGATATAAAAATTTAAACGATTATACAATTCAATTTATGGAGAAGATGCGATGCGTACTAAAGTGTTTGGACTTTTACTCCCTATGGTGCTTATTTTCACATCCTGCAATGCTCAAAACGGAGAAGTACCCGGTTTTGGTAGTCCGGTGGTCGGCGATCCTCCGCAAAGAGTTGAGGATACTTTTATACCCGAACCCGGGGAATATATTGTTGAGACATGGATCGAAAATCTGCGTATTCCGTGGGCATTAGTTTTTTTGTCAGATGAAAAAGCACTTGTTACCGAACGCGCCGGGCGGATCCGGTTGATCGAAAACGGTATATTGCGGGATGAACCGTATAAAGTGATCGATGACGTCGAACATGTCGGAGAGGGCGGTTTGATGGGGCTTGCAGTACATCCGGAATATACGACTCAGCCGTATCTTTATGTAATGTATACATATCGCGCCGATGGATCGCTATATAATCGTGTTGCCCGGTATCGCGATACCGGAACGACGCTGGAATTCGATCGTGTTATTGTAGAGCAAATTCCGGGTCATTCGGTGCATGACGGCGGCAGAATTGCATTCGGTCCCGACGGTATGTTGTATGTATGTACCGGAGATGTCTGGCAGGCGCAGATAGCTCAGGATATGGATAACCTCGGCGGCAAGATATTGAGATACACACCGGGCGGCGATATACCAGGTGATAATCCGTTCGAAAACTCCCCGGTGTATTCCCTCGGGCACCGCAATTCGCAGGGACTTGCGTGGCATCCCGAAACCGGATCGCTCTTTTCATCCGAGCATGGTCCGTCGGGTGAGTTCGGTCTGCGCGGTAAAGATATTATTAATGTGATTGAAAAGGGCGGAAACTACGGTTGGCCTCTTGTGCTTGGCGGGGCAAACGTCGAACCGTATCTCGATCCGGTAATCATGTGGATGAGAGCGACGCCTCCGAGCGGGATGACTTTCTGGAACGGCAGATTATATGTTGCAACTTTGCGCAGCCAGGCGCTTGTACGAATCGATCTTGAGCGGGCAGGTGACGGTTATGAGGTTGTTGCCATTGATCGCTTGTTTGCGAATGACTGGTTCAGCGGTGTATACGGCAGATTGCGCGATTCCGTCGTCGGACCCGACGGTGCGTTATATGTTTTAACAAACAATCGCGACGGACGCGGCTCTCCAAGATCCGGAGATGATAGGATATTGAGATTGACAAATCCTAATCTCTAATTATCTAAATCCTAAACAAATTCAAATTACCAAACTTCCCGGATTCTATAGTTTTGAACATTTGGACATTACGATTTTGAAATTGTTTAGAATTTATGAAATTAGGATTTAGAGTTTCTCCTTCATTTAATTAATATCGATAAATATGGATACAAATTACACTATCCCAAAAGCCGCACGTATCGGCCATATCCACCTTAAAGTTGCCAACTTGCAGCGTGCGCTCGATTTTTATTGCGGCTTACTGGGTTTTGATTTGGTGACACAATGGAGGGACAGCGCGGCGTTTATATCGGCTGGCGGTTATCACCATCATATCGGATTGAATACCTGGCAGAGTAAAAACGGCCCGCAACCGCCGGGAAATGCCACCGGACTTTTCCATCATGCTATTCTCTATCCGACACGAAAAGATCTGGCGGTTATTTACAAACGGCTTCTCGATGCAAACTATCCTCTCACCGGCGCAGCCGATCACGGGGTTTCGGAAGCGTTGTATTTAGACGATCCGGACGGCAACGGCGTCGAGTTGTATTGGGATCGACCGCGCGAAAAATGGCCTGCAAAAAGCGACGGTTCGATAGAGATGTATACGATAGCACTTGATTTGGAGGAGTTGTTGATGGAGTTGGGGTGAGGTGTGTGCATAAAAGTTTGTTGTATAAAAGTTTGTTTTTATCCTTGTAGTTCCATAATTTACTATATATAGAATCATGGTGTTGTAATTTAACATCGGGACATTTTATAGGAAGTTATAAAAACTTATGGATCTAGATCCAATATTAATCAAACAAGAACCGGATGGTGTGATACGAGTAAAAGGTACTCGTGTGAGATTCGACACTGTCGTTACAGCATTTAATCTAGGCGCAACGGCTGAAGAAATAGTACAACAGTACCCATCGTTAAAACTTGCGGACGTGTATGCAGCAATTAGTTATTATCTTAATAACCGTTCTGATGTTGATGCGTATCTGAATAAACGTAAAGTACAAGCCAAAAAAGTCCGGGAAACGAATGAATCTAAGTTTGATCCATCTGGAATTCGGGAGCGGTTACTTTCCCGACGAGAAGAAAAGAAAGATAGCCATTTATGATTCGATTGGCTGCCGATAATGATTTTAATCACGATATTATTAGAGGCGTGCTTCGAAGAAATCCAGCTATTGATATTGTGACATTATATGATGTTGGTCTTTCAGATGCAAATGATCCGACTGTACTGGAGTGGGCTGCAAGCGAGAATCGAGTGTTATTAACACACGATGTTACAACAATGACAAGATTTGCATACGAACGTGTCCGAAATAATTTGCCTATGCCTGGTATAATAGAAGTAAGTCAGGGTGCACAAATGGGTGTTATTATAAAAGATATTCTACTTATTGCAGAGTGCAGTTTTGTAGGCGAATGGGAAGGCCAGATAATATATTTACCGTTACGATAGTGTCTAATCGGGTTGAATGAAATTATTGTTAAATGATAGTGGCATTAAAAAATAAGGATGAAAGCGTAATCTTATGAAAGGTAAAAATAATGATATAGTGAATAACAAAATGTGGGTAAGAAATATCGTGAGTGGGAAGAACGGGACTGGATGAGGTGGCTCTTAGACAATTTAACATTTCCTTTTAAAGCTCGTCGATTTGATAATCTGTGTGTTCCGTTCCCTTCGGATCAACGAAAAGTATATAATAATCTTCACCACGCTGTTACGTATCCATATAAAAATATATTTGTTAACTGCAAACTTGATATTCGAATTTAGCATTTCTTATGGCAAAAAAGCGCCCTAACATACCAAAAAATATTAAAGAATCGGTCCTCAAAGAATACCATCATAAGTGTGCAATATGCGGACATTCTGATCCACATATTCATCATATTGACGAAAACCCATCAAATAACGATAAAGACAATTTGTTACCACTTTGCCCTAATTGTCATATTCAGGATACACACGATCCCACAAGCCCACCGGAACCGCAAAAACTACAACTTTTTCGTAAGTACAAAGATCCGCTAATATTGGACTCTAAATTTCATCCCATATATAAACGTACAAAATTTTTGCACGATGAAGAGCTTAGAAAGAATTCTCGGTTATTTAGATATTATGTATACGAACTATTAGAATTTATAGAACAATTTGAAATGGGCCCATTTTATAAGAATAAGATTGCAAATTACTTGGCAAATGTGTACTCACGTTATGCACTTAAACTTAGAAATGAAGGTATGAATATCGAT
>PWTU01000474.1 GCA_003562775.1 Ignavibacteriales bacterium | reverse complement strand
TTAACTGATATTACTCCACGACACGCACACGCCGTCCTGCATCCACCATCGATGCACCGTGGGTAATGATAACATCGCCGATATTCAAACCGCCGGTAACTTCATAATCGATGCCGCTGCTATTGCCGTTGGTGATATATCGTTTCACAGCGGTGTTGTTTTCTTTGAGATACACGAACTCGCCATTAGTATCACGCATTACCAGATTTCGTGGTACGGTGATTGCACGGGAATTCTCGTAGACCTGTATTTCGATATTTATCGTAATACCGCTTCGCAGCTCGCGGTTCGGATTATCGAATTCCACGTCGACATAAAATGCCTGTCTGAACGGATCGGCTGCAAGCGAGATTTCCGTTATCTTTCCGCGATATGTTTTCCCGTTGAATGACGTTGCTGCCGTCATTCCGGGAAGCATTTGCAGGACTTCTCTTTCGGTTACCCAGAGACGGGCATGCATCCGGTCAAGCTGCGCGACGGTAAATACGTGCGTATCGCCGTTGATATTATCGCCTGGACGAACTTTAATATCGACAAGCGTCCCGTCGAAGGGTGAATCGATCAAAAGCATTTTTCTCTGTGCCTGGTAATTTCGCTTTGCGACGAGATATTGTGCTTCAGCGCCGTCGTAGTTAGCCTGCGACGTTTCACCGGCTTCGAGCATTGCCTTCATACGGTGGTATGTCTTTTCTGCATTCTCGTATGCCGCTTTTGCCTGATCGTACTGGAAGCCGGGGCTTGTCTGATCCATCTCAACGATCACCTGATTCGCATGAACACGGTCGCCAACCCGGGCATTAATGCGCTCGATCTTTCCGCCAATGACGGCGCTTTTGGTTGCTTCCTTCACGCCTGAAAGTTTTGCAAAGTAAGCAAGATTTTTCTCAAAGGTTTGATACCTGATTGTATCGACGCGCACCGGTATTCCTTCCTCTTCGTAAATTTGTTCCATGCTTCGCGCCTCCGTATGTTGCCGTGAACAACCGGCGAGGGATGCAAGCAACAGGGCAGCCACAAGTCCCGGTATTACTAAGTAATATTTTTTAGTATTCATTGTTTGTCCTCTTATATCAATTAGTCGCATACATTTCATTAATTCTTCCGGCGAGGTGATCCAGTTCCGCTCGCGCAATGATGTAATCGTACACGGAGTTCAACCGGTTTGTTCTCGCCTGCCGCAGCGCTATATCGGCGTTTTGTACTTCAAGCTGATTGCCGGTGCCTTCACGGTAGCGAACAACCGCTATTTCATACGCCCTCGCGGCAAGCTCCACATTTCTTTCCTGCGCTTCAAGGATGCTTTGCACCCTGCGCAGGTCGTTTATTTTGCTCTTTACCTGCATCGCAACGTAATCGCGGTACTGGTGCAGTTGTTTTTCGGTCTGGTTCATCGTAACGCGAGCTTGCTGAACCCGCTGCCGTGTTCTGCCGCCGTTGAATAAATTAAACGACAGCGTAACACCAACAATCGACGATGAATAATTCTGAAAATTATACCGCTCGCCGGATCCTGCATAGGTGTAGTTGCCGAACGCATACAACACAGGCCAATATTCGGATTCATAATAATGAATAAATGCCCGGTCGACGTCTTTCTTAATTTCCAATGCTTTTATTCCGTAATTCCGGCGGTTCGCTTCTGCTATGGTTTGATCGGCATCGGGAACCGGTTCTGCATAGTAAACCATCTCTCCTGCCACATCGATCCCGGTTTCCTGATCGATGCCGAGAACGATCTTCAATCCGTCGGAGGCGTTCTTGAGGGCATTTTCACTCTGAAGCACCATCGGCCGGATGTTTTCGACCTGCACCTCTGCCTGCAATAGATCGAACTCGGCAACCAATCCCTGTTCGAACGCTGCTTTCACATTGCGAAGGTTGTCGCTTGCATTTTCGAAACTTGCAAGCGCAATAGCGTACATTTCTTTTGTCAGCAACACGGCATAAAAAGAACGTTTCACATCGAGTATGGTCGATGAAATCGTTCGCTGCAATTCCTCCTCCGCAAGATTATGATACCGCCGGGAAGCCCCGATTCCGCGAAACACCGTTGAGTTAAACAGCGGCTGTGTCACCTGAATCTGCGATTCATAATTATTCGTTTGCGCAAATGATTGTAGTCGCGTTGCTATAGGTTTAAACTTGTCCTCATCGCGGGGAATGACTCCTTCATCGAAGAGAATCGCATAGGTTGCATTGCCGAGCAGCGCCTCGAAATCGGGGAACGGCATCCGCGGTTTATCTACAAAATGAGAGAAATTTCCGTTCACATCGACCGTGGGTAATGCGTACCCGAACGCCTCGCGCACTGCGGCGCGTGATTTCCGCACTTCCATCGAGGCAATTCCGATATCGCGGTTGTTCCGGAGCGCAATGTCAACCGCCTCATCCAGTGTTATGACGCGCGGTTGACCGTACGCAAACGACGATAGTCCTAAACCGATACAAATTATTAAAGTAGTGATACGTTTCATAGTAATAAATGTTTTTATTTAAAATATACAGCACAGCATTTTTAAAGTAACCAATAATTCGGTAAACACCGGTATAAATCCGGTGAATTGCGATGCTGTTGTTTTAGAATTTACCGGCCCTGAATGACAGCATCATTGAAAAACCGCTTAGTTCGGCGTTAGTATAGAAATAGCTAAAGCAATCCGTCTCATATTGCATCTCCTTCTTCAATAAAGTTACTTTGAAATAGTTTCAACCGAAATGAGCGTCAGGTGAAGGTCGTGAATCTTACGGAGCAATCCTTGCAGCTCCGATTGATCGATCAGACTTCCTTCAAGGGTTGTCGTCGCATCATCCTTCACCGTTACTTCCATTCCATCGAACCAATCTATCATTGATTTGTCGACAACACCTTTGATGGTAACCCGGTAGCGGGTTCCCTCATCCGGTAGGATGTGATTGTTTTGATATATCATACGAGACCTTACATTATATTGTTGCGTGAATACGGTTGTTTTGATACAAATTTCAGGAAAAAGAGGGGTGATTTTCATCACCCCCGAGGGTGTTTTGAAGGGTGATTATGAGAACGGGACATTTTCCCGCACGGGCGAGCGGGGTTACAAAACACAGTCGGATAACACTAATCTTCCAGCAATTCCAGTTCCTTTGCTTTCTTCACTGCTTCCTGCCTGCTGTTCACATTCATTTTGCCGTAGATATGCTTCACGTGTGTTTTAACCGTATCAAGCGATACGAAAATTTTCGATGCGATATCTTTATTGGTCATATTTTGGGAGAGATAAAACAGGACTTCTTGTTCGCGCTCCGTAAGAGGTTCGACTAAGCTCTGTTTAAATTTCGGAACGGGCGTGTGTCCCTGCGGAGATTTTGATAAAAGCTGCGGCAGTAATTCGGTGATGAATTTCCGCGATACGGGTGAAAGTTTTTTTTCCTGTAAGGCACATGAAATTATATTTTTTAATTGTTCGCCTGTGTTAAGCAGTACGCGTATATATCCAAGCCGGGATGCACTTTCAAGTCCGTCATTCAGCATATCGAACGCTTCACTTTTCTTATGCAGTTCACGGAGAGATATCGCCCCGAGAATATCGAGTTGCAATACTGTATGCTGTCTTCCGCGTTCATCGCATTTCATTCTCAACCCGTCGATCAACCTGAAAGCGCGTTTATACTCTTTAACACGCACCAGATAGCGGATTATGAAAAGAATACGGGATTCATCGATCACGGTAAAATCGTCGGGCAACGACTGATTTATCGTCTTTACCCAATCCGCAACGAGTCCGAAGTCTTTCAGCAGAAAATTGAGCGACATCCTTTCGGTAGTAATATCGGCTTCATATACCGATATGCTGCTGCTTTTCTCCAGATCCTCTGCACGTGAAAAATAACGGAGCGCGTTTTGTGCATCCCCGCGGACTGCATATATCCACGACAGAACCATCGATGCATTACATATAATATCCGGTTCGTTGCCCACTTCTCCGAGGTGTACCGCTCGTTCAAGATATTCGACGGCTCTGTCGAGTTCGTTCCGGTGATACATCACTCTGCCATATTGATAATATATATAGCCGGCAGCAGGAAGTGAGAGAAGGTTTTGCATATTTGCAAACGTCAATGCATCTTCATGTTTGCGTTCTGCACTATACAACGATTCCGTTATTGAATATAAATACCCCCTATGACCGAGAATAGCAAGCGATACATAATAATTACCCGCTTCAAAATTATCATCAAATGCCGCGTTAAATGTCTCAATAGCTTTTGCTGCATATCCTTGCTTCATATAAATTCTGCCGATATTAAATTTCAATAATCCACGGATCATCTTATTTCCGGCAGGTAAATGCTGAAGAACTTGTTCCGATAATTTCAGCGATTCTGTAAGATTCCCCTTCAACCGTGATACGAATGCATGAATGGTAGCGATATGCGCCTTTGCCTCTCCGATCTCTTCCTGAGAATATCCCGCTTTATTCTCCTTAATCAGAGTATCGACAATTTGTAATGTTTTCTCGATATTCTCCGTCCGATGCATAAGCATTAATGCCCACGCTTTGACAACCAGCAGTCGCGGATATTTTGAAACGACTGACGGGGGAAGTTTTTGTTCGTAGTTTATGAGGGTTGAGAGTTCGCTTCTCGAAAGAAAATGGACTCCGAATAAATCCAAAAGGTATGCAACCCGCTCAAAGTTTTTCACCCGTAGGGCATAATAAATTGCATCGTTAACGCTCTCACGCTCTTCAAACCAGACACTCGCATTATGATATAATTCTTCAATTAAACCCGGAAACAAATGCCGGAGACGGTATTGTAAAAGCTCCGAAAACAGATGGTGGTATCTGAACCACTCTCTTTTTTCATCCAGCGGAATAAGGAAAAGGTTTGAATTTTCGATATGGTCGAGTATCTTCCGTGCATCCATACCGCCGGTTATCGTATTGCAAATATCCGCGTTGAAACGGGAAAGTATAGACGTCTGCAATAAAAACATCTGTACTTCTCTGGATTGCCGGTTTAATACTTCTTCGAGCAAATAGTCGAGGATATATCGATTTGTACCGGTAAACGAATCTATAAATTTTCTGACATCCCGCACATCCTGCAACGAAACCGCCGCAAGCTGCAACCCGGCAACCCATCCCTCGGTTCGAAAGGCAATGTGCTTAATATCTTCCGGCGATAGTTTAATGTGCATCGTTTCGAAAAATTCTTGCGCCTCGTTCTGTGTAAAGCGTAGATCGCGTTCGCGAATTTCGGTTAGTTCTCCGCGCGCTCTCATCCGGTGCAACGGTAATAATGGATCTACACGGGTCAAAATTATCAATTGTACATTTTGCGGGAGGTGCTCTAAAAAGAAACTAACAGCGCGATGAATTTCGCGTTCTTCGACAAAGTAATAATCGTCAAGAATCACCGAGACAGGTTTGTTATAATGGTGCAACTCATTAACGATGTGCGTGATTATGGCTTCTGCAGAAGGCACCGTCGATCCTCTAAGAACCGGGACAAGTTCTTTACCGATAATAGGATGTACGGTTTGTAATGCGGCAAGGAAATATTGAAAGAACCGCCTCGGATCGTTGTCCGATTCATCGAGCGACAGCCATGCAAAATTTCTCTTATCTTCATGTAACCAATCCACAGCAAGCGTGGATTTTCCGAATCCCGCCGGCGCTGCAATAAGAATAAGTTTTGCAGACGTCATACTCATTTTTTCGAACAATCTTTTTCGATGAACAATACCCGGCCGTATCTGCGGTGGGTGCAATTTGGTGGCGATTAAGCCGGGAAACGATGAGAGGATTTCTTTTGCTTTCATTCGGTTAAGAAAATCAAAACGATCCGGACATATCATTTACTCCTTTCCAATACCGGCGGCAGCTCTTCCCCGTCCGGCACGAAAATCATCGATAGAGAATTGACGCAATGCCTGGTATTTTTACCGGTAAATCCTTCTCCTTTAAATACGTGACCGAGATGCGCATCGCAACTTGCACACAGGATCTCCGTTCGAATTCCATCGGCGTCCGTTTCCCGTTTAACCGCTCCTCTCACTTCATCGTCGAAGCTCGGCCAGCCGCATCCTGAGGAAAACTTATCGGTCGATCTGTAGAGAAGCGCGTTACAACGTTTACAGTGATATGTGCCCTTTTCATAGAAATCGTTATATTTCCCGGTAAACGGGCGCTCTGTGCCCTTGTGAATTATGATTTGTTCTTCTTCAGGAGTAAGTTTGTTGTATTTCGTTTTCTCCATATCCGTTTGCCCCTTACAAATGCTTACAAACACAATGAGTATGAATAGTACTTTTATTAAAAGCGTAATTTTCATATGTATGCCTCCGGACATAGTAATCGGTTAAACCCGCTTCGGTGCGTAAGGCACCATTTAATGCTTCTTAAATAACAAAATATATTCATGTTTAAATATATAAAACCCACCTGCCAATGCACGATAGCGCCATAATTCTTTTTGATTTCGCTTGGCAAGCGTGTCCTCGAAATTTTTCACTATTATGCTTTTTAAGGTAAAGTTACGTTTTAACACTTCCTGCATTAAATAAAATCCGAGCGGTATCCATTCGCCGTTCGAGTATTTATCGCCGATTACAATTGCCATATATCTGTCTTTGTCGAGAATCGCGGAGATATTATCCACAACGTTACAAAACATTTCGATAAACTTCTCCGTTCCACTCTGCGCCGAAAGATCGCGGGGATGGTCGCTGAATTTTATAATGTCGTGATACGGAGGATGTAAAAGCAATAATTGTGTTGATGTAAAACCATGTTTGTTTAACAATGCCTGGAAATCCAGCACCGTGCTGTCGCCAATTTCAACTATGGTTTGAACGTCCGCGCCGGGCGATTCATCTTTTGTATTCTCCTTGCTTTGCAAAATTCGCTCCGCTTTTTGGGCAATTTCTCTATTTAATTCCACCCCGATGCCGTTTCGCTTCAATCGCTGACATTCCAACAGAGTGGTGCCGCTTCCGACGAACGGATCGACGACAAGCTCACCGGATTTTGTATAGCGCATCATTAATTGATGCGGAATCTGGGGGATAAAATTTCCCCAATACCATGATGCATGCGCACCGTATGAATCGCGCTTCGGCAGAACCCACAAGCTGTCCGTAATTATGTTATCGTATTCTTTCCATCTGTTTAAATTTATCTCGTTAACTTTATTCGTTTTACACTCCGAAATACTTTTTATAAGACGGTGAATATAATATTTCGTTCTTTCTATTGTCCTGGTTTTTTTAATTTGTGTTAATTCATTTACAATATAACTCTTAGATATGGCAACCGTATCGTCCTGATCACCGGCAAATACATCGTTCTCCGAATCTTGACTTCCATTATCTATGCTATGAATAATCTTATCGATCTTCCCTTTAATTAATTGCAAATCCGTTTGTTCGAGCAGATTTTCCAGGTTTGCAATGTGTTCCGACTTATGTATTATGATTTTTCCGGACATTTTCCTTTACGATCCATACACTCGATTTGTCTTCGATTGCTAACTCGATTCATCCAACTTTTCAGTTATATATTCGTTTAAACTTTTACCTTCCTCTTTTCTGCCATGATATCCTTTATATTTTAACATAATTCTATCTCCGCCATTTTCCTCCTGCATGTACAGTAATTTCCAAGCTGAAATAGCGCAAGAACCGATGCGGTGAATTCATCGGTAAAACCGGGATCTGTCAACTCTCCGACTCCGAGTGTGATGTGCGGTGAAAAATTTCCATACGCCGGCCTTTCCCGGTAATTATTTATGAACTGTAGTGTTATTTCCTCAACCGGCGGCGGGAAATAGCATTCATCGAGTGTTGCATCGCCGGTCAGGTATCTGCCGCTTAATTCCATTACTTCATAATGAAGATTATATAATTCTTCCGAATTTTCGATAGCAATGCCGGAGACATTTTCACCGCCCGGTATTTCGACCGAATATACACCCGAACATCTCAGCATTAACGGCTTGATTTTTCCGGCTATTGACACCAATTCATTTGCAAATTCCTCACGATCGATTTCCTTTAACACTCCCATCGAGAGAGATATATGAGGAATGCAATTTTCTATATTTAATTCAATCTTCGGAACGTTCTTTCGAATCAATTCCCTGTTCAGGTCTATTGCTTTCGACATAATTTCACCGGGGGGAAGAAGTACTATATCTACGGCATATCGATTCATTTATAAATATCCCGGTTCTTTATCTGCTGAAACCATAAAATTCAACTACCTGTACCGCTCCGGCATCTAAATAAAGCGTGCTCTCGCGCCTGAACGGCAATCCGCCGGCTACATTAATCCAGAGCCGTGCTTCACCTAACTCTTCCCCGAACGATCTATACCGTATACCGAATGGAAACGCTTCGATATTCCCGACAAACCGCCGCTCACCTGTGCTGATATATGTAATCTCCGCCCAGGTTTCATGCTCGGTCTCATCTACCGGGTACAACGGTATCATCCTGTCAATAAATCTGAATATATTTACTACCAGACCCAAACGCATCATTCCCTGCACAAAATATATTTGAAAATCCTCCGGCGCCGGTTCTTCAATCGATCGGGTTCGATCACCGACAATAAAATTTTCACCGTCAAAACGGAACCGTATATTGACGGGCTGTCTGCCATACCTGCCTTCGGCCGAGAGTTCAATATAGTTGCCCTCCCGAACACGCACCGTTCCCTCTATCTTTGATATAACAGCTCCTTCGGTTGCTACTGAAAAGGTCATCGTATAATCGGACAATGAAATTACATAATTTTCGAACTGTCTGAAAGCATCGAGAGGGTTACTATACGGCTGCGGTTGCTGAAAATAATTTCCGGCAAGATTATGCGATAGGCCGATGCAAATCCAAATAGAGAGAATGATATGTGATAATAGCGATCTCATACGAATTTAGTCAGCTGGCGCTCGATGTCCGTTTTCTCCGGCAGCCCGTTGCTCCTCTTCAAGGCGGCGCAGCCGTTCCTGCTCCGAACGAAGCTGCCTGAATTGTCTTACGGCGCGAAGATGCTCACTGTAGGTTTCACTGAATATATGACCGCCCGTACCGTCCGTTACCATATACAGATAATTATGTTTGGCTGGATACAAAGATGCAAGAATTGCATGACGGCCGGGATTATTTATGGGACCGGGAGGCAAACCTCTGAACAAATAGGTATTATAAGGCGACTGGACACGATAGTCCCGGTAAAGCAGACGACGCGGCGGTTCGTCGACCAATGCATACTGAACGGTTGCGTCGGCTTGCAACGGTATCCGGCGCCGTAAACGGTTATAATATAATCCTGCAACGACCGGTTTTTCCGAATCAAGTAATGTTTCCCCTTCCACTATCGAGGCCATGATAATGACATCGTGGATGGTTAAGCCGAGTTCTTCTGTCCGATTTTTCAGCGAATCGTTATAAAATGTCCAAAATTCATCCACAATTTTATTGAGAACGTCTTCTTCACTATCGTCGCCGAAGAAACGATACCGGTCGGGAAGCAGGTAACCTTTTAACGACCCCTGATCAACCCCGTAACGGGCGGCAAACGAGCTGTCGTTCGCAAGCTCTACTACTCTTGTCGAATCAAGTCCCATCCGATTTTGCAATACACCCGCAATTCGCTGCGTGTTAAATCCTTCGAATATCGTTATATCGAAAACTTTGCGCAATCTCCCGTACCGCAGATCTTTCAAGAGTTCATAATTCGATTTACCGGGAGGCACCTCGAACATTCCGCTTTGTATTTTTTCCTCCCATCCGAGCAAACGACCGCTTATATAAAAACCGAACCGGCTTTCGACAATATTGTTCTCATACAACAGATCCGCTATGCGGTCGAAACTTGCACCTTTCGGTATAGTTATGACTATTCGTTCGCCGTCCGGATAGTTCGGTTCATTGAAAGCCCGGTAAATATATACCGTGGTGAGTATGAGAAGAATTGCAATAATCCCGATCGATATCGGAATAATCCTGGTTAGAATTCCCTTCTTCATGAATACATTCTTTGTCATCTACGTTTCCCCTGATTTTCCTTCATGCGATTCTGCCGAATCGCGTTCTATCCTTCTCGATTCGTCAATCACCCGCTCGAACAACCGTTGGATCGCGTCCGGTGTAAGAGGTCCGTTGTTCGCTTCGCGTAAGTTGCGAAAGATTTCATTCTCACGCTCCGGATCGTAGACCGGCATGTTGCGTGCCTTTTTCATTTTTCCGATCTCGATCGCATGTTCGGCTCGCCGATTGAATAGTTCGACAAGCTGTCTGTCGATTATATCGATCTCTTTTCTATGATAATCAATTTTCTTTTCGAATTCCATATATCTAAACACACTATACTATATTGAGGTTCGGAACCGCGGCAAGCGATGCCGGGGATGTTTCACCGTTTAGTAATCGCAGCCACCCTGCGTACGCAGCCATTGCAGCGTTATCCGTACAATATTCAAGCCGGGGAAAATATACGTGAATATTATTCCTCGAAGCCATTGAAGTAAATACCTCACGCAGCCGGGAATTCGCGGATACACCTCCGACAATCGCTACGTGTTTCACATCATAGTCGGTTGCCGCACGCCGGGTTTTCTCCACCAACGTATCGACGACAGCTTGTTGGAACGATGCACATATATCGTTCAACTCCGGAGATTGTGCGACGGGGGCGCCGTCGCGGGCAAGTAAATTCCGGTCGCGTAAATAATACAATACTGCGGTCTTCAATCCACTAAAACTGAAATCATAATGCTCCGCCTGTGCATATGAACGCGGAAAGTTAATTGCATCCGGATTCCCGGTTCGGGCTAATTTGTCGATTTCAGGCCCGCCCGGATACCCGATACCGAGCATTTTTGCAACTTTATCGAACGCTTCGCCTGCCGCGTCATCCCGTGTTCTTCCCAAGAGTTCATATGTTAAAGGTTCTTTCACATAGATAAGGTCGGTATGCCCGCCCGAGACCGTTAAACATATAAAAGGATACTCAGGTTTTTCGTCTTCCAGGAATATGGAATATACATGCCCTTCCATATGATTCACTCCGATAAAAGGGAGCTGCCGGGACCAGGCAAGCGCTTTCCCGTAATTTAGTCCGACCAGCAACGCTCCCACAAGTCCCGGACCGTACACTGCCGCTATGGCATCTATATCCTTCAGGGAAAAACCTGCCTGTGCAAGAGCGGCATTCATAATCGGAACGATCATTTTTACGTGTGCACGCGAAGCAAGTTCGGGAACAACTCCGCCGTATTCTTTATGCACTATCTGCGATGTGATTATATTCGCGCATACCCTACCCTCGCTGAGTATTGCAACGGAAGTTTCATCGCATGATGTTTCTATGCCCAGTATTTTGTTCATTCCGGGTTTCATTAAGATAGTAAGATACTGAAACGGGAGGTTATCTTCAAACAGTTTCGGCAGGCCGCCCGATTTTTTGTATTATACCGGCAACAATATCGGTCGCTTGACGGATTTCATCCCCGGTTGTATATTTCCCGAGGGAAAAACGAATGGCGGATTTTGCGGTCGGCTTGTCATGACCGATGGCAAGCTGAACATGCGACGGTTCAAGCGAACCGGAGGTACAGGCAGAGCCGTTTGAGACGGACAATCCGGCGGTATCGAGCCCCATGAGCAGCGCTTCTCCGTCGATCGATATTTTTGCCGCGTTAAAAGAAATATTCAAAATATGATCAACCGAATTATGAAGATCGGTGTTGATATGCAAATGATCGATCCTTTCGGTCAAACCGTTGAGAAGATGAGTTCGCAAAAAACGGAGACGTTCACGCTCCTCCTCCCGTATTTGTTGCATGCATTCAACCGCTTTTGCAAACCCAACAGCAAGCGGGACGTTTTCCGTGCCTCCCCTTCGTCCACGCTCCTGCCCCCCGCCGTGCTGAAAACGCTCAATCTCAACTCCCTTTCGTATATACAATGCGCCGATCCCTTTGGGTCCGTATATTTTATGCGCCGATATCGATGCAAGGTCGACCGGGAAATCCTCCGGAATCATCGGTACCTTTGAAAATGATTGCACGAGGTCGGAATGAAAAAGCACTCCCCTCTCGCGACAGATACCTCCAAGTTCACGGATATCATTCAAAGTACCGAGTTCGTTGTTCGCATGCATCAACGACACGATGCCGGTATCTTCACGAATAGCATCACCAAGTCGATCCGGTTCTACGGCGCCGTACCGGTTGACATCAAGATAGGTAACGGTGAAACCGACTGTTTCCAAAAATTCGCATGTCTCAAGAACGGCTTGATGTTCGGCTTCCGATGTAATGAGATGGGATTTGCGGTGTTTTCTCAGTGCAAACGCGGCGCCGATTAATGCGGTGTTGTTGGATTCGGTGCCGCCTGAGGTGTATAAAACTTCGCCGGGATGCACGCCGAGTTCTCCGGCTATGATTTCCCTGCTGCGTTCGAGAGCAGCTTTCGCTTTCCGACCGTGTGCATGAACGGACGATGCATTACCGAATACGCCGGTAAAATACGGCCGCATCGCATCGAGCACCGCCGGATCGACCGGCGTGGTTGCACTGTAATCAAGATAGATGTTGGAGCGATTCATGTAGTGGAAAACAGAATAATAACCGGATCGGTTCACCTTCGGCGTCTTTGGCCGCGCTGAGCTTCCCGCATAATTTGGCGCATATCCCTATTAAAGTTTCTTTCGAAGACGACAAGCTTTGCTACCTGGCGAGGCGTCAATACATTCTCGAGCTCGCGGTACAGGGAATTCCGGTTCCCGTGTATGCTATCCCGCCGTTCATCGATATTCGAGCGAATTTGTCGCAGCACATCCTCCGGTTGGTCCTCATCGATCGCCCTTTCAAGCTCATCGATCAGGCCATCGATCTCCCGGTGCAACTCCCGCATTCTTTCCTGATGCCGGTTATAAAACACGGTCAGCCGCGCCGCCGTCTCATCATCCAGATTCAGCGTTTCGATCATCTTCACCTGTCGCAGGGTTTCCAGACGGTCGCGGCCTTCCTGCATGCGCTGATGGCGTTGTTGCCCGAATGCATCGGCTTGAACAAACACCAATATGAAAACAAACAATGAAATGAAGCGTACCATAATTTTAAACCCCTTCCAATCGTTGAATGAGATATTCAATCTCTTCGGGTGATAAAAAATCTAAACCATAATAATAATCATCATTAAGAAAAACGGCATCCCAATATTCATCGAGATAAAATTCTTCATCGAATAATATTTCCGCGTATAACTCTGTCATCATCCCGTCATCCGGAATAATCATATCATCATAATAAAATGAATATTCATGTAAATATTCAACATCGTCCCACGCAACGATAAATTCCGGGTCCGGCTCGGAATTGATAAGTAAGAGCGCAACCGATACAACGACCATAATCAATACGGCTATCTGAAATGCCGGTTGAGTTATAAAAGCCGGTTTCCGCTGTGTGGATTTTTGAGACTCAATACGGGTCCGGACGCCTGCTGAAAAACGCGTGCGCTCATGTTCGGGCAGCGAATAGCGGACCTCTTTAATTGCAGAAAGCAACTCCAATTGCTCCGCATATTCCCGGCAGGAGCGGCACGTACCGATGTGACCGTGTATTTCCGAACGATCCACATCGGCAATGCTTATAACACTTTCTTCAATCCTCTGACGGATAATTTCACATTCGTTTCTATTTTCCATAAATTTTCCCAAGCGCTTTTGTTACTTTTTTTACCGCGTGAAAAAAAGATGCCTTTAAACTGCCTTCACTGACTCCGAGTATTTCGGCTATTTCGCCGTATGACAATCCCTCACTCATACGCAAAACAAACACCGTTCGCTGCCGGTCGGGTAATGAACGGATCACCCGGTCGAGTAATTCTTTTTTTTCTCCTTCCACCAATGCATCAAACGGGTTCGTGGCTGCATCGTGCACATCCGTTTCCATATCATCTATGCTGAACCATCTTCTCAATCGCCGCGATCGTATCACGTTTAAGGATTCATTGGTTGCAACCCGGTACAGCCAAGTCGAAAAAGCCGATGCCCCGGTAAATGAAGCAAGCCGGTCGTACATTTTTACAAAAACACGCTGCGCCGCTTCAATTGCATCTTCATGATTTCCGGTAATCTTCCGGGAAATATTATACACGAAATCCTGATGTTTACGCACAAGCAAATTGAACGCCTGTTCATCATCATCCAGAAAACGGTTTATTAATTCGTTATCTTCGCGATCAGATACCACTATATATCCCGGAATACATCATTATTTGTTAATTAGACACCCGTTCGGAACTTTTCGTTTAACGAGGAAACTTTAAGATGACGTATCTATGAGGTGTTTCTTCAGTTTTTGGTAGGTTTTCGGCATTTCTTCGGAAATAACTTTGGTATCCCCGAGCACCGGCAAAAAGTTTGTGTCCCCGTTCCATCGCGGAACAATGTGAAAATGGATATGATGATCTATGCCCGCGCCGCTTACCCGACCGATATTCGCCCCGATATTGAAGCCGTGCGGACTCATTGTCAGGGTAAGCGCCCCGGTACATCGTTTCAAGAGCTGCATTATTTCCAGATATTCATCATCGCTCATATCGGCAAGCCCGCCCAAATGGCGATACGGAACGATCATCAGATGCCCGCTATTGTACGGATAGAGATTCATAATAACATAGCATAGATTCCCGCGGTACAATACAAACCGCTCGGCGTCTTTTTCCGGTGTGTTAATAGCATCGCAAAAAAGACAGTAATCGTCCGGTTCGTCTTTTTTTTCGTTAAAGCTCTCGATATATTTTGAACGCCAGGGCGACCAGAGTCGATCCATTATATCCTCACGCTCCAGTTAAACTTCTTCTTCCTTTTCCTTCTTCGCTTCTTCGATTATTTTTTCAGCTATTTCGTATGGGACTTCCTCGTAATGTGAAAAGCTTTGTTTATGAATACCGCGGCCGCCGGTCATCGACCGCAGCGCCGTAGAATATTTATGCAACTCGGCAAGCGGTACTTTCGCCCGTACGATCTGGAACGAACCCTCCGAATCCATGCCCTGTATCTTACCCCGGCGACTCGAGATATCCCCCATCACATCGCCCATAAATTCCTCAGATACACGCACTTCAACATTATAGATCGGTTCAAGAAGTACGGGACTCGCTTCAAGGAATGCTTTTTTAAACGCCATCGATGCGGCAACCTTGAAAGCCATTTCCGAAGAGTCGACCGGATGGTGCGATCCATCATCGAGCGTTGCTCTAACGTCAACGACCGGATAGCCGGCAAGCACTCCCTGCTTCATTGTTTCGCGAACACCTTTTTCAACTGCGGGTACATATTTGCCCGGCACAACGCCGCCGACGATAGCATCGACAAATTCAAAATCGTCTCCGCGTGGAAGCGGATCAAGCTGCAACCAGACATCTCCGTATTGACCGCGGCCTCCGGATTGCTTTTTGTATTTTCCCTGTACGCGGGATTGTTTCTTAATCGTTTCGCGGAACGGGATGCGCGGCTTTTCGAGATCAACTTCAACACCGAACCGTTCTTTCAAACGTTTGACGATAATATCCAGATGAAGCTCACCCTGCCCGTTGATTGTCGTTTGCGATAATTCCGGATCGAAATTAACGACAAAGGTCGGATCCTCAGCATGCAGTGTTTGCAATCCCGATCCGATTTTTTCCTCTTCACCTTTGTTCCTCGGTTGAAGTGCAATGCTAATGATCGGTTCGGGAAATATTATCTTCCGGACACTTACCGGCAGACTCTTCGGAGCAAGGGTATCGTTCGTATGCGTATTCTTCAGCTTGACGACCGCTGCAATATCGCCCGCTTTTAATTCGGTTACTTCAGAACGGTTCTTTCCGTTCATTAAATATATCTGGCTTAAACGTTCGGACGTACTATTCGACTGGTTAACAAGATCCATACCGGAACGGATGCTTCCGGAATATAAGCGGAAGAACGACAACTCTCCCACATGCGCTTCGGATATCGTCTTAAATATGAAAAGAACCGGTTCCTTCGATGCATCGGGCGGCAGATCGATTTCTTCGTTTTTATCGTTATGAGTAACTTTCAACAGGCCACGATCGACCGGCGACGGTGCAACATGGGTTAGAAAATCGAACACTGCCGATACGCCGATATTATGCGACGACGATACGTAAAACACCGGAAATATTTTTCGGTCGATATACGCCTTTTTCAATCCCGATATGAATTCTTCTTCACTGAGGTCGCCTGCTTCTAAAAATTTATCGAGCAACACTTCATCGCTTTCGGCTATTTTTTCTATAAGCTCCGTGCGAAGTTTGTTTGCCTTTTCCTGCAACTCCCCGGGTATATCCTGTTCCACCGGCTTTCCGTCGCCGTCTTTGGTATATTTTAACAGTTTCATTTTCAGCAAATCGACGACAGAATCGAACGTATGGCCTTCACTTACCGGGAACTGCAACTGGGTGACATCTACACTGAACCTGTCCCGCGCTTCCTGAAATATTTCATCGACTTTTGCATGTTCATTATCGACCTTATTAATTATGATTATCGTCGGTGTATGATATTCATTTGTAAATTGCCAATCGATCTCGGTGCCGACTTCGATTCCTTCGGCTGCTTTCAAAAATAACAACGCATTATCCGCAACGCTTAATCCCGATTTCACCTCACCGATGAAGTCCGGGTATCCCGGCGTATCGAGAATATTCAACTTTATATTGTGCCAATCGGTAAACAACACTGAGGTATTTATCGAGATTTGTCGTTCAATTTCATCAGGGTGATAATCGGAAAGAGTTGAGCCGTCTTCAATTTTACCTAATCGGTTGGTCGCTCCCGAAGTGTATAGAGCCGCTTCGGCGAAGCTGGTTTTTCCAGACCCGCCATGTCCTATTAAAGCGATATTCCTGACATGTGCGGGTTCATATACTTTTCCCTTAGCCAAATGAACCTCCTTTAATTACTTATAATCATTTATTCTTTTTTTTAAATAATACAACAACTAATCTTTCATTTTTGTCATAAACGCTTTCACTGCTTTGACAAGCGCAGAAATAAACGAGACTGCTTCCATAAGCGGTCCTTCGATTTCGTGCTGGATTTGTTTTTCAAACGAAACTATATTATCGGTCATTTCGCGTATCGATTCAACCGATGATCGTAATACGTGCACTTGATCGTCTACATTTTCCGAAATACTTCTGATTTTATCCGACACGATTTTTAAATTTTCCATCAGCGGCAATGCGTTTCTGTTCAGCTCGTTTACATCTTCCTGAATTTTGGTAAATGAATCGCGTATTTTTGAAATAGTAAATATCAGGTAGATGCACAGTGCGGCGAATGCAAGAAATCCTATTGTAATTGCAATATTGACATAAACCGTAAATTCCACGATTATTCTCCGGTGAGTAATTTAGTAGGATTAGAAAAAACAGCCCTCTAAGGATATTCCTGAGAGGGCTGATAATTGAATTACTAAGCGGGCATTCCGTTATTTACCTTTTGTTCGCTCTTCTTTAAAGGTATCGACGCCGGCCTTTACGGCATCACGAATTTTTTCGCCCTCTCCTGCCAACCCGCCTGCTTTTTCTTTAGCGCCCGCAAGTACTTTTTCGGCATCCTTGAGTAAATCTTCCGCCCGCTTTCGCGCATCACTTATCATTTCATCTGCGCGTTTTTTACCGTCATTAATAAGACTGACGGCCTTTTCACGTGCGGAGGAAATATACTCCTCGGCGTCTTCGACTAATTCGTCTTTTCGTTTTTTTATATCCCCACGAAATTCAACTCCGGTCTTTGGGGCATAGAGTAGTGCAAGCGCTGCACCAATTGCACCGCCGGCCAGTAAGCCGAACAAGAATCCTTTTACGGTGTTTCCTTCGTTTGCCATAGTACACCATCCTTTCTTAAAATGCGGCAAATATTAATTTAGCACGTTTTAATTTTTTGCCCCTTACTTCCATCCTTCGTACCGTCCCGTTTCATTCCCGCCGGAACAGGTCGGGACGAACTATGAGAGCAACAGGCATATACATATAAAAAAATAAAAAAAACCACAAAAATCAAGACAAAGAAGAGGGTAAATAAAGGAGTTGTCCGAAACATTGTTATCGATCACGGACAACTCCACACTGCGTAATTAATTATTTCTTCTTCTTATGGCGATCTCTCTTCCGTCTTTTCTTGCGTTTGTGAGTCGCCATCTTCTTCCGCAGGCGTTTTTTGCCGCTGGGCATAGAGTTTCTCCTATATTTTTTACTTGTTGTTTACAGAAATTATTAAAATGTATGCTCGTCTATAATACGCCGGGCGCGCTGCCCCGTTTCATTATCGGGATTGATCTCATACGCTCGTTCGAAAAAGCGGTTTGCCGGTTCTACCTCTCCCAAATTCAGATATATAATACCGAGGTTGAATGCGGCAAGCTGATGTTCCGGAAAATCGCTGGTCACCCTCTCAACGGTCTCCAATGCCCGGTCGGGTTGTCCGGCTTCGAAGTAACAGATACCGAGATCGACCCGTACATCGGGGTTATCCGGGTTTCTTTCTATGTATTGATTGTAATACCCGATTGCATTATCGAAACGCTGTATATCATGATATAAGTTTGCCAAACGAAGCATTGCCTGCTCGTTATCCGGATCGTGGTGATCAAGTTCATGTTCAAGGCGCTCGATTTCCTGCATAATTGCGTGTTCCATCTCACCTCCCCCCAAACCGGCAGGATGGTCGTGGGTATGTGAAGCATCCCTATCAATAACAAAAATATACAGCGCAAAACCCAACAAAATTACCGCCGCGGCTATCGACATAATTTTTCCGGACGATACAGGCGTCGGTTGTTGTTTACGTTTCTTTTTATGAGATTTTTGTTTAACGGCAGGTTTATCGTCTGTTGATTTTTTCGGAGCAGGAATTTGACCTCCTTCAAGACGTGCACCGCAGCTTTCACAAAATTGTGCGGTTGGTTCATTATTAAACCCGCACACATCACAGAGTATTTCTTTTGCCTCCGTTTGTTTCTCTACGTTTTTCTCGGGTATTTGTTTTCCGGTAGTCTCCCGAACATCTTCGTCCCATTCAATTGTTGCGCCGCACGATGCACAAAACTTATCATCTTTCTCAATTTCGGCTGCACATGCAGCACATACTAATTTCGGTTTCATTTCATCCCCCCGACACCTAAAACATATCCAATCATAACGCGTTAGCGTGCTCCTTCCTTTTCATATTCTCGTCGACGGCATTCTTGAGATCCTTTGAAACTTTAAATATCGGAACATAGTGTTCATCAACGATTACCTGTTCGCCCGTTCTCGGATTACGGGCAATCCGGCTTTTGCGTTTCTTTACCTTGAAGCTACCGAACCCACGAATCTCTATATTGTTTCCTTCACGCAATGCTTCGATCACCGTCGAAATAAATCCGTCCACTACAGCTTCCGTTTCAACCTTCGTCAAGCCGGTAGCGGATGCTATATGATCAACGATATCTGCTTTAGTCAATGTCGTAACTCCTTTTCGTAATTTACTTAATGTTTGGTTCGGGCATTCTATATTGCACCGCAGGTAGATGTAGATACTTTTCTTTTATGTCGGAATAATTACCGAGCACCGACAGAAAAAACGAATCCCAAAATGTTCGACGGGGTCGTTCTTTAATTATATCCGGATCGTCATCTATTCCGCTCAGGGCTGCTGCGATACGGACAGCATCTTCATACGTTCCGAGGGTATCTATCAAACCGAGTTCATACGCCTGTCGCCCGGTATAGATTTTCCCTTCGGCAAGTTCGAGCGTTTTGTCGATATCGAAATTGCGCGCTTCAGCAACCGCAGAAATGAATTGCAAATAAACATCATCCATTAGTTCCTGCCAGTACGCTCTTTCAAATTCCTCCATATCACGATACATAGAGCCGGCGTCTTTATACCGGCCGCTTTTTATTATAGTAACGTCGACGCCGACTTTATCGAACAATTCATCAAGGTGGAAGAACTGCGATATAACACCAATGCTTCCGGTAATGGTGCCGGGATTTGCAACTATAGACGAGGCAGGCAGGGAAACATAATATCCACCGCTTGCAGCAACGGCGCCCATCGACACAACGACCGGTTTTCCATTTTCGACGGTCTTTTTTACTTCCTCATAGATTTCCTGGCTTGCGGCAACGCCGCCGCCCGGAGAATCAACTCTGAGTAAAATCGCATTTACATTTCGATTATCACGATACTTCTTAATCTGTCGTACAACATTCCCGGCATCTACGATTATACCGTCAATTTCAACGACTGCCACATTATTTCCCCTTCCGATCCGCATCGAATCGTCCGTTGTTGACAGGAAAACAAGTATTAAAACCCAGAAAAATATAAATAATATAAAAAGTACGCCCAGTATACCGAGCGCCCATTTACCAGATCTTGACAAAGCCATGCTTTACAGAGCTCCCTGTAACTTATTGATAAACAATAAATTATAAGAAAAGTTTTTTACAATGTCAAATTTGAGGCATCTAATCCTGTGACTCAAGAAAACGCTCTGCATCGATCGCCGCCATACATCCGGTGCCGGCCGCCGTTACCGCCTGACGGTAGTAACTATCCTGTGCGTCGCCGCTGGCGAATACACCCGGAATGTTGGTTTTGGTACTTTTCGGTTGGGTTATGATATAACCGTTTTTATCCATATCGAGCCAATCTTTGAATATTTGTGTATTGGGAATATGACCGATTGCAAAGAACAAACCAGTAAATGGCTTCTCGAATTCTTTCCCGGTTTTATTATCTTTTAACTTCACCCTGGTCAATGCGGGATGACCGTTTTTTTGTTCTCCGTCAACATCGATAATCGTCGTGTTCCATAAAAAATCGATATTCGGATTTTTAAATGCCCGCTCCTGCATAATCTTTGAAGCACGCAATTCATCCCGTCGGTGAATGACGGTAACCTTTTTTGCAAACTTGGTCAGGAAGGTTGCTTCTTCCATTGCACTATCGCCGCCGCCGACAACTGCAACTTCCTGTTCTTTAAAGAAAAATCCGTCACACGTTGCACAGGCCGATATCCCGTACCCCATATACTTATCACGGTTGGGCAAATCAAGTAAACGCGCCGAAGCACCGGTTGAAATTATTACCGAATCCGCAGTGTACGTTTCACCGTCGGCTTCAAGCGTAAAGGGCCGTTTCGAAAAATCAACTTTTGTTATTTCTTTAAAAATGCAGCGGGTACCGAAACGCTGCGCTTGTTTTCTAAACATATCCATCATATCCGGACCGAGTACTCCGTCGGGAAATCCGGGATAATTCTCAACGTCGGTTGTAATGGTTAACTGTCCGCCCGGCTGATTTCCTTCAAATAATATCGGATTGAGATTTGCACGCGCCGCATATATTGCAGCGGTAAACCCTGCCGGACCGGAACCGATAATAATTACTTTTGAGTGTTTATTTTGTGACATTTATTACTCCTTTTTATCTATTAAGTGCTCTAAATCCTAATTACCTAAAACCTAAACAATTTCAAATATTCTAAATACAAATTTTCAAAATAAACGCAGGCTTCAGAAATTTTGTGCATTCGGTCATTTGAATTTTGGATTTGTTTAGGATTTAGAAAATTAGTGCTTAGGATTTTAACCCTATATATCAAGTTATAAAACATCAATCATACTGCACGCCCCTCCATCACCGCACGCGCATTTCTTTTCAATCCCGACAGCTTCGTTCTTTTTACCGGGCTTTTCCGGAATCGCCGGCTGAAATCTTCCTGCGTCATCTCTACAATATCTATGAGCAACGGATTAAGATTCTCCGGTCGTGGCTCAAACCCTTCGACTGCCGTTGGCCTGGAAAATTTTATATTCCACGGGCAAACATCCTGACAAATGTCGCATCCGAATATCCAACGGTCGGTATTCGGTTTTATAAAGTCGGGATACTGATCGCGATGTTCAATTGTAATATACGAAAGACATTTGTTCGAGTCCAAAACATATTCATCGACAATCGCCTCCGTCGGACAAGCATCGATGCATCGTCTGCACGTTCCGCAATAATCCTGCGTCGGGATGTCGTATTCAAGCTCGAGCGTCGTGATGATCTCGCCGAGAAACAGCCAGGAGCCGTATTCACGCGAGATCAGGTTTGTATGTTTGCCGATCCAACCGATACCTGCACGCTCCGCCCACACCTTATCCATCACGGGTCCGGTATCTACATAATATCTTCCCTCTGCAGCGGGTTCGAGCGTTTTGATAAATTCCCACAGCAATTTCAACCGTTCACCCACTATATCGTGATAATCGTCACCCCACGCATACCGGGAAATTTTTCCGCGTTCCGGACGATCGGAAATCTCGTGCGGCGTATAATAGTTCAGCCCTACGGATATTACCGATTGTGCGCCGGGTACTATTTTTTGCGGATCGGTGCGGCGATCCCGATTCCGTGCCATCCAGTACATAGTCGCATGGTAGCCGCGGGAGAGCCACTCCGCCAGGTGAATTTCTTCATCAGTGAGTTTCGCCGCCGGCGAAACTCCCGTGTGCTCAAATCCAAGTTCATTCGCTTTTTGTTTTATGGTTTTCGTGAGCGACTGCATACTATATCACCGAATAAGATTAGATGCATTGAAGGCAAAAAAAGATTCATACTCACAATTCAGATTGTATTGTTGGTCTCCATTAACGGCACCTCCCGTATATCCTCAGGTTTAATCTGTCCCTGCTCCGCCCGTTCAATATCCAGAACCACATCATGGAAGAAATGTAAAAATCGTGATATGCGAAGACCGTGATGTTCCGGTTCATACGGTTGAAGTTTACGGATTCCTTTAATCAACTGACTCTTTGCACCACGGTAATTTCCATTTCTCAGGTGATAGCATCCGACCGCGCAATGAATCAACGCCCGGAAGAATTCCGCATCCGATCCCTCCTCACTCATCCAGATTTCCTCAAATAGATCGTGACATTCGAAAAATTTTCCTTCATTAAAAAGCCGGATGCCTTCAAGGAATTTTTCTGTATTCATAAATAACGAACAACCCAAGCAAAATAATTTTGCATTATCAAATATCGATCAATCGCCCTCATCATAATTTAATATCGGCCTGAGCCAGCGCTCGGTTTCCTCGATGCTCATCCCTTTTCGTTTGTGATAATCGAGCACCTGATCTTTGCCGATCTTTCCTACATTGAAGTATTTCGACTCGGGGTGTGCAAAGTACAGACCGCTCACCGACGCGGGGGGGGTCATTGCATATGTTTCGGTCAACGTGATGCCGGCGTTCTTTTCAACATCAAGCAGCTTGAAGATGGTCGGCTTCTCTGTATGATCCGGCTGTGCGGGATAACCCGCTGCGGGACGAATACCGATGTACTTCTCTTTAATCAACTCTTCGTTTATCAGCTTTTCATCTTCGCTGTATCCCCAGAACTCTTTCCGCACGCGCTCGTGAAGATGTTCTGCGAACGCTTCTGCCAGCCGGTCAGCCAACGCTTTCACCATGATACTATTATAATCATCGTGGTCCGCTTCGTATTGCTTGACCAGTTTGTCGGCGCCCTGACCTGCCGTTACCGCAAACGCACCGATGTAATCTTTTATTCCGCTCTCACGCGGCGCAATGAAATCCGCAAGTGCGAGATTAGGTTGATTATTCGACCTCTCCGTTTGTTGACGCAGCGTATGCAATGTAGTGAGAACTCGTTTTCTGTCGTCGTCGGTATAAATTTCGATATCCTCGTTATCGACGCTGTTGGCGGGAAACAATCCCAATACGCCGTTTGCCTGCAGCAACTGCTCTTCGATAATTTTCTTCAACATCATCTGTGCATCGTCGTACAACTTCTTTGCCTCTTTGCCCACATCGGGGTTTTCGAATATGTCGGGATATTTCCCGCGCATCTCCCATGTTTTGAAGAACGGCGTCCAATCGATATACTTGCGCAGCACATTGAGATCGTAATCATTCAATACCGTCACGCCGGGCTTGTTCGGTTTTTTGATGACGCCGTCTTTCCAACCTATTTGAGGTTTACGTCTTCGCGCCTCTTTCAGTTCGATATATTTTTTCTGCGTTTTTCTTTTGCCGTGATCGTCGCGAATTTTCTCGTATTCACTCTTCCTCTTTTGAATGTACTCGTCCCGCATTTTTTTATTGAGCAGATTCCCCACAACAGGTACACTCTGTGATGCATCGAGCACGTGAATGGTGGAACCCGAATATGCCGGTGCTATCTTTACCGCCGTATGTATCTTCGAGGTAGTCGCACCGCCGATGAGCAGCGGCTTACCCATTCCGCGCTCCTCCATCTTTTTCGCAACGTGCACCATCTCATCAAGCGACGGCGTGATCAAACCGCTCAACCCGATAATATCCGCTTTTTCTTTCTCCGCGGTATCGAGGATCTTATCCGCCGGGACCATCACGCCGAGGTCGACGACGTCGTAGTTGTTACATCCAAGCACGACACCGACAATATTTTTACCGATATCGTGAACGTCGCCTTTTACCGTCGCGAGGAGGACTTTCCCTTTCTCACTTGTATCCTTAGCTCTTCTCTTTTCCTCTTCGAGGTACGGGATAAGATATGCAACTGCTTTTTTCATTACACGCGCGCTTTTCACTACCTGCGGCAGGAACATTTTACCCGATCCGAACAGATCACCGACCACATTCATACCATCCATCAAGGGTCCTTCGATCACTTCGAGCGGCTTTTCGTATTTCTGCCGTGCCTCCTCCGTATCTTCTTCGATATGCGTTACGATCCCTTTGACAAGTGCGTGTTTCAGCCGTTCTTCGACGCTTCCTTCGCGCCACTCGTCTTTCTTTCCCGGACCTTTATCTTTTTGTTTTACCTTTTCTGCGAACTCAATCAAACGTTCGGTCGCATCTTCGCGCCGGTTGAGCAGAACGTCTTCCACATACTCAAGCAGATCTTTCGGGATCTCTTCATATACTTCAAGTTGTCCGGCATTCACGATACCCATATCCATACCCGCTTTAATGGCGTGATAGAGAAATGCGGCATGCATTGCTTCGCGCACCGTATCATTGCCACGGAAGGAGAAAGATATATTGCTCACCCCGCCGCTTACTTTTGCAAGGGGGAGATTTTCTTTTATCCACTTCGTCGCTTTGATGTAATCGACTGCATAATTGTTATGCTCTTCCATACCCGTTGCGACGGTAAGGATATTCGGATCGAAGATAATATCCTGCGGCGAAAAACCGACGTCCTCGGTTAAAATTCTGTATGCGCGTTCGCAGATCTGAATACGGCGTTCATACGAATCCGCCTGTCCTTCTTCATCGAATGCCATGACGATTACCGATGCACCGTAGCGCAGAATTTTCTTCGCCTGTTCCTTGAATACCTTCTCACCCTCTTTCAAGCTTATCGAGTTAACAACGCCTCTCCCCTGCAAACATTTCAAACCGGCCTCGAGCACCGACCATTTTGACGAATCGACCATGATCGGAAGCTTCGCGATATCCGGCTCGGAGGCCATGAGGTTAAGGAATTTTGTCATCACCTCTTCGGATTCGAGCATTCCCTCATCCATATTTACATCGAGAATTTGTGCACCGCCTTCCACCTGGTCTTTAGCAATGGACAGTCCCTCTTCGTAATTCTCCTCTTTTATGAGTCGTGCAAATTTTCTCGAACCGGTAACGTTGGTGCGTTCGCCGACATTGACAAAGTTGGTTTCCGGACGCACGATCAACGGTTCGAGTCCGCTTAAACGGAGATATGGTTTCAGTTCGGGAATTTTCCGGGGTTGATGTTTCGCGGCAAGTTCTGCAATTTTCTTTATATGTTCCGCCGTTGTACCGCAACAGCCGCCGACAATATTATAAAAGCCGTGTTCTCCGAAATCGTCCAGCAACTCTGCCATCGTTAGGGGAGTTTCATTATATTCACCGAACTCATCCGGCAACCCTGCGTTTGGATATACACTGATGAAAGATGTCGCGGTTTTTGAAAGATCCTCGATGAAGGGGCGCATTTGTTTAGCACCGAGCGCACAGTTCAACCCGACGCTCAATAGATTTTTTGTATGTGCAATTGATATCCAGAATGCTTCGACTGTTTGACCGGAAAGCGTTCTACCGCTTTGATCGACAATCGTCCCGGATACCATAATGGGGATGTCGCGATTGATTTCTTCGCCCAGTTCCTGGATTGCAAACAAGGCCGCTTTACAGTTCAGCGTATCAAAAACCGTTTCGACAAGCAGTATATCTGCTCCTCCTTCTATCAAGCCGCGCGCCTGCTCGCCATATGCGGATGCAAGGTCATCGAATGTAACCGCACGATAGCCGGGATTATTGACATCCGGGGAGAGCGAAGCCGTTTTGTTGGTCGGTCCGAGCGCACCCGCAACATAACGAGGTTTGTCCGGATTCTCGTTAGTGTATTCTTCGGCTGCTTCCTTTGCGATCCTTGCCGCTTCGCGGTTCAGTTCGTATGCAAGATCCTGCATCTTGTAATCTGCCTGTGCGATCGAGGTAGCGCTGAAGGTATTCGTTTCGATGATATCCGCGCCGGCATCAAGGTATGCCCGGTGGATTTCCCGGATAATATCGGGTCGTGTAAGCGAGAGCAGATCGTTGTTTCCCTGTAATTCGCCCGGGTGATCTCGAAATCGATCGCCGCGAAAATCATTTTCGCTTAGTTTATACTTCTGTATCATCGTACCCATTGCGCCGTCAAGCACAAGAATACGCTCGTGCAAAATCGTTTGTAACTTCTGTAAAGTTTTTTTCATGCTTCCTTATATGTAATATATGAAACGTATGAATTTGTAAATAATAAAGGGAATAAAAAGAATCAATTTTTCCCGATTAGTTCGGGAACGACACCGGGCATAAATGTGAGCGAGTACATTGCAACACCGGTGGTTTGGGAGGAAATTTTCAGAGTATAATCGGCAGATTCATGATTTTTTACAAGGTGAATCAGCCGGGGGGAGTCTATATCGACATAGCTCTTGCCGGCTTCATCGATCTGAACATCTTCACCCCTGTTTTCTGCAGTGAGGTATTTGTCGTCCTGTAAAATATCGAGCCGGTTTACTGCGCTGCCTTCCTGACCGATCAACGCATACACTTCGAGACCTTCGTATTGTATGATCATATACCCTTTATCAGAGGTAAGCTGTTCAAGAATCATTGCCCGGCGACCGCTTTTCCAAACTCCATCGAGATAAAAACGGCCGGGTAAATAAAATCCCGGATCTTCATATGCAAACACAGACTCGGGGTTAAACCCTTCCTGATTGCCGATATTTCCTTTTAAATAGCCGAAAAATACCTGCGGCGTTTCGCGTGAACAAATCGCTCCGGGAATTTCCTCCAGACGTATCGCCTCAATCGGCAACGGTAGAGCATCAATTATACCGCTATCCTGTAAAACAACCTGAATATCCCTTTCGACAGATTGCTGCTTCCCTCTTCCGTAATAATGTGCTCTGATATTTCCTTCCTGATCGACGATTACTATCGCCGGGGTTTCAGTATTCCGGTATAACTCGAGTGTTTCCCGATCGTTATCCATAATAACGGGGAAAGTAATCTCACACTCCGATACTAATTGTTCGAGCGACTCCAATTTTCCTGCAAACTCAAAAGCCGGTGAATGAACCCCGATTACTCTAAGACCGACGTCTTCGTACCGGTTATGCAGTTCTTTAACGTAATCGAGCAAGCGGAGAGACCGGATACATGTCTGATCCCAGAAAAATAATATTACAACACTTCCTTTCAATGTATGCATAGACAGCGGCATGCTGTTTAACCAATGCACACCGCGCAATTCCGGGGCGATATGTGTTCGTTTTTCAAACATAATACCTTAAATATAACGATAGCAGGAGTTAATTACAAATGATATTACGCACCTTCAATAACTATAACAAACTCACCTTTGCGCGGGTTTCGTTCAAAATGGGTTGCCAAAGCGCCAAGGGTATCGCGAAATATAGTTTCTTTCTCTGTTGTAAGATCGAATGCAACCGCCGCTCTTCTCCCGGATCCGAATATCCGGGAAACATCACGAAGAAGCGGTTTGATCCGGTACGGCGCTTCGAGTATAACAAGCAAACGTTTTTCCGTTTTTAAATCTTTGAGTTGCTTCCGGCGAATTTCCTTTTTAGGCGATAACCAGCCGGCGTAGAGAAAACTATCGAGGGAGAATCCCGAAAGTTGTAACGCCGGTATAATAGAATTTGCTCCCGGCAGAGAAGTCACGGGAATCTGCATCTCAATACATCGTTGCACCAACCGTGTTCCCGGATCTGCGAGCAACGGCGCACCTGCATCCGATATAAGTGCGATCGATTTGCCGTTTACAAGAAAATCAATAATTTCACCGGTTTGCTCGTGCTCATTATGTTCATTAAGCGGTATAACGTCGCGCGTGATATCATAACCGCTTAACAATTTTCTCCCTTCTTTCACTTCTTCACAGACGATCAGGTCCGCCGAACGTAAAACATCGAGTGCACGGAGCGTGATGTCGTTAATATTACCGATGGGAGTAGAAACGAGATATAGTATGCCGGAATTCGATTGTTTCATACGTTTTTGTAATCGATTGGCGGCAGACCGAGTTTTTCACGGCGGCGAATGTCCCATTCTTTTGCAAACAAGATAATTATTGCGGTGGTGGGAAGTGCAATAATCAACCCGGGAATTCCGAAGAAGAAACCGAAAATCAGCAAGGTCATAATCAACACCACCGGATGCAACCCGATTGGCCTTCCCAGAATAAATGGCGCCAGAACGTAATTCTCCAGAATTGCCAGCGCTCCTATGCTTAAAACCGCAAGAAGAGCCCGCAATAATACCGGTGGTTCGGAAAGGAAGCCGACTATTCCCGCAAGAATCATGGTCAATACAAGTCCGAAATACGGTATAAAATCTAAAAAGAATGTTATGATCGCCATCACCGCCGCATATTTAACGCCGAATATCCACAACAGCAACCCTGCCAGTGTCCCATTGATGCTGGCGAGGACGATATAACCGCGGATATACCTGCCAAGCAGTTTGTCGATCTTGCGATAATAATACACGACTCCCGGCTGAAACTCATCGGGAACCATAATTTTTACACGACGCTTTACAGCCGGGAAATCCTTCATCAGGAAAAAAGATAAAAAAGGAACGGTAACAAGGTTGATCAGGTGAGTGATCATTCCCGATAGACCGATGAAAAAGTCGAACATTGCCTGGAGTAAAAGAAGAGAAAAATTCTCAAGCGTCGGTACGATCTCGACGTTGACAAAGTTCCGGATATTTTCGGCCGGGACTCCTGCACCTTCCAGCCGGTCGAACAATTCACCTTCACGCAGCCATTCCCCGATATCGGCAACCGCATTTGACACGCTTTGCAGAAGATCGTTAAACTGTTGAATGACCAACGGCATTAACATTATCAATACAAGAACAATGGTCGTTACGATCGTCAAAATCAAACCGAGCGCCGTCGCCCAGCGCGGTATCCGCTTTTTTTCGAGATGATCGACGAGCGGATTAACTACATATGCAATACCGAAGGAAATAATAAGCGGAACAAGAACGCCGCTGATCATATATAAAAACCAAAAAATAAACAATATCACACTTGTCCAGAGAAGACGCCTTGCAACGACGTTATTCCGCACAGGGTAAAGTATGAATATAATCACACCAAGGATGAGAAAGGGAGAAATTACAATTTGGATGGTATAGAGAAAAATAATGAGCAGCACGATCGCTGCGACGATAATTATACCGACCTGATTTTGCGCCAATTGCGCAAGAGGCGAAGATGCGGCGGAAGCGGCTGATTGCCGGCTCCCCTGTGTTTCCGACTTTCCCGAATTATTTCGTTTCTTCGCCATTCAATTACTGCTTTATCGATTTCCTGAGTGTCCGAACCCCCCGGCGCCCCGGCCGGTTTCATTGACCCGGTTTACTTCGTTCCATACAACACGGGTATACGGAGCAACTATCATTTGTGCAATACGGTCGCCGCGCCGTACAGTGAACTGGCTCTTTCCAAAATTTATAAGGATTACTTTTACTTCACCACGATAATCCGAATCTATGGTACCGGGAGCGTTCAAGATACCGATACCATATTTTGCAGCAAGACCACTACGGGGACGAACCTGTGCTTCGAAACCCTGCGGCAGTTCAATAATAAATCCCGCGGGAATAATCTCAACCTCTCCGGGGTAAATAATAACATCCGATTCGACGGCTGCCCGTATATCCATACCGGCGGATCCTTCGGTTGTATATTCAGGTAAATCAATATCAAATTTACCGGTGCGCTGTATATTCACCTTCACTGTATTCAACTGAATGGTCTTGTTTATGGGAATTCAATTTCAATAACAAAATGTAGTGATAAGCGGGATGAAAATCAACCAAACGAATGATAAGTAAAAGCAATGCTCCTGGTGTTAAAACTTATCGATCAAGCGTATCGGGGAATAAATGGAAAAACATGGAATCCTGCATAAATATCAGGTTCTCCGGTTCTTCAAACAGTTTCTCCAATCTCTCGCCAAGGCGGTTCAGATCGAATTCGAGTTGATGCATTCTCTCCTCGAAAGATTCTTCGAATGGATTGAAATTATGCGGTATCCTGATCGAATCCGTTCCAACAAAATCGGGCATTCGGTGCATCATCAGCTTCGAAAGTTGAAGCAAACGTACGAAATGGTCCTCATAAAAATGATTAAGCATCAGGGAATCGTACCTTTCTGTGTGTCTATGAATTTCACCGGCTTCACCTGGCCGATCAACACGCGTAATAACGTGAACACTTTGACCATCCTGATGTATATCGATTTGAGGTTTTATATTTATCCGGGTTATTTGCAGTGTTTTCGATAGCTCTTCACGAACTGTACGACGGATTTCCCCGGCATTAACAGTATGTTCAGCAAACCGGCTGAAATCGGGTATTTCGATTTCTTTTGTTATGACCGTGTCGGGACGCACAACAATAAAGGTCCGGACATTCGTTCTGGATTCAACTTCCGGTTGTTCCACTTCTTTTTCCAGATCTTGTATTTCTATCTGAGGAGTCCTCCCGGCGGGTACACGCGGAACCTGAACCTCAACCCGTGTACCGGCGGGTTCCGCCAGAACGGTAAAATGTGGAAAAGCTCCCACAGCCGGAATGGATATTTCGGGGTTGAACCGGTTAAGCACGCGATTGAGTGTAATTCGTTGGTCAGGCGCCAATTGTTCCGCGATCGAGGCAATTATGAATCTGTCCATACCGGCCAGTTCGGGACTTAAAACGACTTCAAGATCGTCGGCAATAAACGCCGATGATTGAATAACATTTTTAAAATTCGTTAATACGGAATCGATCGATTGTTTTTGTGCAACCGTCACGTTTAGATCGGAATACAGTTCCGCAAGCGACGGCGCCTCTTTTGCGGCGCTTGCATCGGAAAATTCAAGTTCAAATTGATCGCCCGTCTCACTATCGACTTTCAATCCCTGGCCGTCCGATTCCGGAATCTCCAGCACCCCGCTGAACGCGAACCGAATGAGATCGTCGTTGGTAACCCCCTGAAACAATGGCTGCAATGCACCACGTACTATTCCCTGTTCGTAAATGTCTTCGACAACCGCTCGTGTATCGTCAAAATATGCAGTAACGGCATCCCAATTACGCGTGATTAAAAACGAACCGAGCCCGACCACGATCATCGCGAGAACGGTAATAACCGGTACAAGTTTCGAGGGGATAAATTCGATTTTGTCGGCTTTTCTTTTCTGATGTTCTATGCGCTGAGATAGCCGGGGCCATAGCGATTGCCGGGACGCGGCGCCGGATAGCGATCTCATCCCCGACCGTATATGACACATCTGTTCATAGCGCTTCTTCCATTCGGGGTCGTGCAGAAGCGTTTCTTCGACAAATTTTTTATCCGCATCATTTAACGTGTCGTCGATGTATGCCGAAATCAATTTCTCGTATTTACGCTTACCGTTCATGCCTCTTCTGTTATGTATGGTTCAAGTATCTTTCGTAATGCCGCCCGGGCACGCGACAGACGGGATTTCACCGTCCCCATTTCGCATTGCAAAATATCGGCAATCTCTTCATACGTATAATCTTCGATATCTTTCAATACGATTATTTCCCGGTGCCGAACGGGAAGCTTTTGTAAAGCGTGCTGAATGAGATTATTAAAATCGTTGTGCTTTTGTTCGATCGTCAACTCAGTGAACTGTTTCGATGAATCCTTCGTCGGTGAACTATTCAATGAAATAAATTTTTTCCACCGACGTTTTCGAAGCTCATCGCGGCATTTATTTATGGTGATCCGGTAAATCCAAGTATAGAACTTCGATTCAAAACGGAATTGATCGAGCGCCTTGTATACTTTGATAAACACGTCCTGCGCAATATCGTCGACCAGATCGTTGCGGTTCATTGTATACAAGATTATCGTACGCACCTTATCCTGATTCCGTTCGACCAACAAACGAAATGCGTCCTTATTTCCTTCTTGAAACTGGCGTACCAGATCTTCATCGGATAATTCCGATACCGGTTCTATCCTCCGTGCCGATACAGCGTACATGTACTCTTTCGGCTGTTCAGATTTCAGTCCTTGTTTATTGTGTTTTGTTAGACGCATAACCGCTGAATATGTTCCCGGTCAAATGGTAAAACCAAAAATAAATGGAAAGCTTAATCCAAAGAAAATGACAAAAATTATAAATAGAACGGTTAACCCCGACAAAACCGTGCCGATCAGGCCAAGCCAGAAACCGAGCTTTACAAGCATTTCACCGGCAACGGGAGATCGTCCCTGCCGGATTTCATCTTCCTCGTGTTTTGCCAGTATCATAGCGGGGATTCCCGCAAGAAAACCAAGCGCAAAAATCGCTAAAATGCCGAGAATCAGAGAAATAATTGCTTTTGAACCGGCGCTCTGTGAAGGGGTAACGGCGGTGGCAGCCGCGTCTGCAACAAGTGCATTACCGCATTTATTGCAGAATCTGCTGCCGGTTGTATTTTGATGCCCGCAGCGGGGGCAGTGAAGTGTGTGTTCAGTCATAACGTATTATCCCGGGTTTTTATTTAATGATACGGTCATTCCGGTATAATGTTACGCTAAAAAAGTAAAAACATCAAGAGCCCGACAAAACCGGCAGCAATTATTTTGTAAGTATTAAAAATTGGATCACCGGAGATCGTCGAGGGCTTTGTGTCTATTATTATTACCCCGTGGCGGGCATCGGCGCCATATCTCATTGCGGCAGGTCCCCGGATTATCTCCATCTTATCAATCTGATCAACGGGAACAATATCTCCCAGACCAAACGGGCTGGTACCGTATTTGATACCGTCGATGATGATAAGCGGGTTATTGTCCCCGTGATATCGTCGAATGATTGATGTAGCACGCAGAAGGGATATATATACACTTGATCCTTCTTCATGAACAGTGGCCCGGGGAACGAGATGACGTATAAGTTCGCTAAATGTATGTACTCCGGATGCCTCGATTTGTGCAGCGGTAATTAATTCACTTCCCGCTGCGCGTCTTCGAATATACCGGTCGGTTGTATCGGCGATTATTTCAATTTCATCCAAGCGTATGTGATCCGGGTATAAGATAACACTATATGCGACTTCCGAACCGATAAAAAAATTGCGGGTGTGTTTATGCGTTATATAACCGATATGTGTAAATACTATGGTACGCATACCCGGCGGTATTTGTCGTATCACATACTCTCCCGCTTCGTTTGTCGAGGCGCCGATGGCGGTTCCTGTTATGATGATGTTGACATCGGGAATAGGTTCACCGGTCATACTGTCTAAGACTTTCCCGCGGATTAAACCATCGGGGTTATTTTGAGCAAAAGTCATACTGCAAAACAGGAATGACACAGAGAGCAGGAGGTAAATAAAGCCCCTATTGGGATGGGATCCTTCTTTCAGTTTTGGTATCTGTTGTAAGTAAAACACTGCCCCTTCTCCTCACTGCAAAGAAAGTAGAGCGCTTACATCTTTACTTATTGGGTAATATAACGACTCCCCAAAAAAATTTCCACTCTACGCAGCAACGGTTTCCGCATTTTTAATTTTTTCTTCAAACTCGTCGCGGAAATTCTTAAGTGCACTCTGTACCGGCCAGGCCGCGGCATCACCGAGTGCGCATATGGTATTGCCTTCGATATTATTTGCTACATCCATCAAAACATCGAGATCCTTCATCGTTCCGCCTCCCCGGTTGATGCGCTTGATGATATTTTCCATCCATCCCGTCCCCTCACGGCAGGGGGTACACTGTCCACACGATTCGTGATGATAAAAACGGGCAATCCGTTCAAGAATGTGTGGAATATCAGTATCTTCATCCATCACAATAACACCGCCGGTTCCTATTGATGAACCCGCGTCTTTCAGTGAATCGGCATTCATTTGGACTCCTTCTATGCTTTCGCCCCGTAATATTGGCGTGGACGATCCGCCGGGAATAACAGCTTTGAGCTTTTTATTATTCCGAATGCCGCCTGCAAATTTATAAATAAGATCGGTTAGCAAAACATCCGTCGGTAATTCAAATACGCCGGGATTGTTGACGTGACCGCTCACTCCATAGAGCAGCGTACCGGGATGTTTTTCATTGCCGATATTTAAATACCAATCGGCGCCATTCTTGATTATGACGGGTACATTGGCAAGCGTTTCGACATTATTAATTGTCGTCGGGCATCCCCACAATCCGTATTGTGCCGGGAACGGTGGTTTCACGCGCGGGTACCCTCGCTCACCTTCGAGTGAGTTCATTAAAGAAGATTCCTCCCCGCAAATGTATGCACCCGCGCCCCGGTGTACATAGATGTCGACTGAATAGTTAGACCCGGCTATCTTTTTTCCAATATATCCCTTCTCATACGCTTCTGAAATTGCATTTTCAAGAATCTTCATCCATTTTACGTATTCACCGCGGATATAAACATACGCGGTTTTAACACCCATTGCGTACGAAGCGATGAGGGTGCCTTCGATAAGCATATGCGGGTTCTGTTCGATTACTTCCCTGTCCTTAAACGTACCCGGCTCGCCTTCGTCCGCGTTGACGCACAAATATTTCGGTTTATCCGAACTCTTCGGCATAAAGCTCCACTTCAATCCCGTGGGAAAGCAGGCGCCGCCGCGTCCGCGAAGATTTGATTTCTTTACTTCTTCGATTACATCGTCGGGCTTCATACCAAGCGCTTTTTTCAAAGCCCGGTAACCGCCTTCTTTTTCGTATACATCGATTTTATGTAATCCGGGTATTCCCGGCAATAAATATTTAATTTCCGTATCAGTCATGATTTCATTTCAAAGAGTCTAAAATGGAATTTACTTTTTCGCCGGTAAGATTTTCATAATAGTCGTCATTTATTTGCATCATCGGTGCAGTACCGCAGGACCCTAAGCATTCAACCTCAGAGAGGGTAAATTTTCCGTCGGGAGAAGTTTCTCCCGGTTTGATGCCACATCGGCTTCCGATATGACCGACAAGCGTCTCGCCGCCGAGTAAATGGCAACTCACGTTTGTACAGACCTGAATGTGATGTCGTCCGATCGGTTTATCATAAAACATCGTATAAAAGGTTACAACACCGAGCACGTGTCCGATCGGGACTTCGAGATAATCCGCTATATACTGCATTGCGTTTTTTGATATAAACCCCTCCTGCTCCTGAATCAAATGCAGCGCCGGAAGCATCGCTGCCTGTTTTTGCGGATATCTTATAATTATTTCATCTAACTGTTGTTTTCTTTCTTCGCTTAGCATAAAAATTATTTTGCCTTGAACAATTTTACTTAAAGAAATTATTTATCCGCTTCACCCATTACCGGGTCGAGACTTCCGATAACGGCAACGACATCGGAGACCATAACTCCCTTGAGCAAATGCGGAAGCGCCTGGATATTTACAAATGAAGGAGAACGAATTTTAAGACGCCACGGCACACCCCCTCCCTTGCTCTGAATATAAAATCCTAACTCACCTTTCGGATTCTCGACGGGGCTGTATACTTCTCCGGGAGGCGGATTAATACCGAAATTTACAATCATAAAATCGTGGATCATTTCTTCCATCCGGGTATAGACCCGTTCTTTACCAGGCAGTACTTTCTTCGGCTTGTTCGCGTGTATCTCGCCTTTTGGCATCTTTTCAAGACACTGCCTGACGATTTTTACGCTTTCATACATTTCGTCAAGGCGAACGTAATAACGCGCAAGTGAGTCGCCCCCTTCATGCGCAATAATATCAAAATCAAGCTCCGGATATACAAAGTACGGACAAGCACGGCGCAGATCTCTTTCAATGCCCGATCCGCGCAGATTAGGTCCAGTTAAACCGTAGGCAATTGCATCTTCGCCGCTTATAACGCCGATGCCGTCGCATCGTTCGACGAAAATACGGTTTCTGTTTAGCAACCGTTCACACTCGTGAACCGCCTCGGGGAGATAATCAATAAATTCCCATATCATCTTCTCGACGTCGTCGGTTAAATCCTGTGCTATTCCGCCGATTCGGGAATAGCTTGTCGTAAACCGCGCTCCGGTGAGTACCTCGAATATATCATACAATTTTTCCCGTTCACGGAACGTCCACAACAGCACCGTCAACGCTCCGACATCCATAGCCATCGAGCCGGTTGCCATTAGATGAGATGATATACGTGCAAGCTCGGAACAAATAGTTCTGATGTATTGCGCTCTTGGCGGAGCTTCAATACCGCAAAGACGTTCAACTGAAAGTGCATATGCCATATTATTTGCAAGCGGCGAAAGATAATCGAGACGATCTGTGTGCGGTATATACTCATGGTACGTCATATTTTCGGCAAGCTTTTCATATCCGCGGTGGAGATAGCCGACTTCGGGGACACAACCGACAATGCGTTCGCCGTCAAGCCGCAGCAATAACCGGAGCACACCGTGCGTCGCCGGATGCTGAGGTCCGAAGTTTAAAACCATATCACTGCCGAGTGGATCGTCCGACTCGATGCTGGTGTATTGGTTTACAAGCGCTTCGTAAATTTTACTTTTTGATGTGTCGTGATTATAGTCGATTTTCATGTAAGGTCTTTGAGAAATTCTTTCTGAATTTTTTCTGTTTTTTCAATAAAATCACCGGCTCGGTTGATCGAATCGAGTGCATCACTTTTATCTATTGATACAAAATCACCATAATCGGAATCAACTCTTCGTGCATACAATACACGTATGGTTTCGGATATACTTTTATCGAGGTATCCTTGATGTATAAACTCCTGCGCAATCATCGTTTTCATTCCATCGTGAGTTTTTGTGTCGATACCGCGTAGAATTAACAGCGAACGTGCAGCAGATAATATCGCATTATAGCTTCTATTTGCAGACGTATTAAAATGCCCATGATCATAATTTGAACGCGCTTCTTCCAAATGAGCTTTTGCCTTCTCCATCCGATATATCGATAGATCTTTTTTCTGTTCAGCGCTGAGTTTCATAAAGAATCATACCTTCATCGAAAACATGCTTGAAAAACGGGCTGCCCAAACGCATATTTTCTTCGAGTTCAACGGTAGTGTAAATTGACGGTGAAATCGGTACACCCAGTTGCATTTCAATCTCACCAATAATGTCTATCACTTCAAATTTCAGGTCTTTGGAATCGACAATAACTAAAATATCAAAATCCGATTCACCGGTAAAATCGCCGCGCAAACGCGATCCAAAAAAAATTACCTTTTCAACTCCTTCAAAACCAGATAATCTTGACTTTATTTCGTTTAAAGTTTTTTTTTCCGATCGATTGGCAAACGGTGGATATTTGATATTTTCCATCTTATCTCCGACTACTGCTTATCCGGCAGCGGCAGCGATCCCGGTATACCCATTAAAGGAAAATCTTTTCTGAGCGGAAAATGTTCGAAATACTCCGGCATATAAACCCGGCGTAAATCGGGATGTCCATCGAATTCTATCCCGAACATATCGAATACTTCACGCTCCGCCCAATTTGACGAAGGCCATACACCGGATACCGACGGAACCTTCTGTCCCGTTTCGGCAACACGTACCTTCAGCCGGATATATTCCTTGTGTAAATTCGAATACAACACATAAATTACTTCAAATCGTTCATCGGACGATACGTGCTCTGTCTTTGATCGTATTTGTCTATCGAACGGATCGTTTACATATCTTTTCATTTCAGTAGTATTTTCAGTTACCAACCGGTCCGCACCCACGACATCGATTGCCATGTCGAATTTAAACTCATCATCATTACGCAGGAACTCGCAAATATCACGTATCGCATCTATCTCTACATGAATTAATATTTGCTCACGGAATTCGGTAACCTCCTTTATTGCATCCGGATACCGATCCTTGAGTTTTTCGGCAGCTCGTCTTGCTATCATAATTAAACGGAAATATTTGTAGATTGATCGATAAAAATTGGTTGCGCCTGATGATGTTCCTTGCTTCCTTCCCGTTCGATTTTTTTCTGTATCATCATCAACGCATTGAGCAGATTATCCGGTCGGGGCGGACAACCGCCGACATAAACATCGACCGGAATAAACTGGTCGATCCCCTGAACAACAGAATAGGTGCGATACATTCCGCCGGATGACGTGCAAACACCCATTGCAATAACCCATTTCGGATCGGGCATTTGATCGTAAATTTTTCGCACTACATGCGCCATTTTGTATGTAGTCGTACCCGCTACAATCATCAGATCGGCCTGTCGAGGTGAAAACCTGAACACTTCGGAACCGAATCGCGAAACGTCGAATCGAGGACTGGCAAATGCCATCATTTCGATTGCACAACATGAGATACCCATCGGCTGCGGCCATACCGAATTTTTCTGGCACCACCGGATCGCTTCGTTTATTTTCGTAGTAATAAAGCTCTCGCCCATTGCTTTTTCTAATCCCATTCCAGCGCTCCCTTTTTCCATTCATATATAAAACCGACAAGCTGGATTGCTAAAAATATCCAGATCACTATAAATCCAAACAACCCCAATTCGTAAAAGTTCACTGCATACGGAAACAGGAACACAAGCTCGATATCGAATAATATAAATAATACACCGACCAAATAGAACTTAACGGAAAAACGGTCTCGCGCCTGTCCAACCGGCTCCATACCGCTTTCGTATGTTGTATACTTTTCGTCTGTCGGGCGTTTCGGACCGAACATAGTGGAAGCTTTGAGCATTATAACGGAGAAGAGAACCGCAATGCCGAGCATTAAAAAAATTGGATAGTAACTTTCAAGCATGGGACATCATTCAAAATCGTGGGAATGTAACTGCCTATAAATATTAAAGATAAAAAGACATGTAAAATTAGCGAAAAAATGGTTGAAAGTCAATTAATCTAATGATGCGATCACTGTCCCGCGAAATTGGAAATCCCACGAAAATATATTTTAAAAAACTTTCGTGGGATTTTTATTTTATCGGGAGTAAATTTTAATTCACCCCTTGATACATTCCCTCGATGAGATCGCGATATCTTTCTTCGACGATCTTTCGTCGTACTTTCATCGTCGGTGTTATCTCGCCATCCTCAATCGATAACGGCCTTTCCAGTATGGCGAAGCGGCGTACACGTTCGTAGTTCGCGAGATCTTTTTGTAACCGACGAATATCTTCATCGATGAGTTTATGTACTTCAGGTATTTTCGTTATATCTTCCTTTGTTTTATACGGCAACTTGTGCGAGTCGGCGTATTCCTTTAATGCATCGTAATCGGGTACGATAAGCGCGCTGAGAAACATTCGCTTATCGCCGATGAGGACGAATTGATCGATATATTTTGACTGCAGGAACAGATTTTCCAGCGGCTGCGGCGCTATGTTTTTCCCGCCGGAACTGACAAAAAGATGTTTCTTCCGGTCGGTTATAACCAGATGTCCCGCTGCATCGAAGATGCCGATATCACCAGTATGCAGCCAACCGTCTTTATCGATCGTTTCTTCCGTTGCCCGCTTATCATTATAGTATCCCTTCATAATATTCGGACCGCGTGTGAGAATTTCACCGTCTTCGGCTATCTTAACCTCTACTCCCGGTATCGGTTTCCCGACTGTTCCGAATTTGTAATCATCCAAACGATTTGCCGAAATAACGGGCGATGTTTCTGTCAATCCGTATCCTTCGACAATTTGTATCCCTACAGCTTCGAAAAATTCACCCAGCTCTCGTGCGAGTGCGGCGCCGCCGGATACAAAAAACCGGATCCGACCGCCGGTTCGCTCCTTCAGCTTGCTGAATACAAGTTTATCTGCAAGAGCATGTTGTCCTTTGAGTATAATGCCACCTTTACCCTGTTTCTGAGATTCTGCATGTTTTCGCCCCACCTCCAGCGCCCAGTTGAATATCTTCTGACGGGCCGGAGGACTGCTCTCCACCTGCAACTTAATTCGGGAGTAAATTCGTTCGAACAACCTCGGCACCGTAGTGACTATAGTCGGCCTGATCTCGAGCAGATTATCCCGCACCGTATCTATGCTTTCTGCATATGCAACGGTACATCCGCACGCCATCGCCGTATAGTATCCTGCCATTCGTTCAAACGAGTGACAAAGCGGAAGGAATGACAATAATAAATCGGTCGAATCGATTTTGATAATCGATACCGTGGCTACGATATTCGACACGAGATTATTATGCGTCAGCATCACACCTTTCGGGTTGCCTGTAGTACCAGAGGTATAAATGATCGTCAGCAGATCATCGGGAGACACCTTGGCTACAGATTTTCTCAGGAAGTCGGGATTCTCCTCGATATACTTTTTCCCCATTTCGCAGACCGATTCCATTGTGTAAACATTATGCTCACCTGATGTATCGATATCGCTCATGACGATGATATGTTCCAGTGATTTGATATCATCGCGTACTTTGAGAAGTTTGTTAAGCTGGTATTGGTTCGAAACGACGGCTATCTTTGTACCCGAATCGTTAAGAATATACTCTTCCTGTTTCGCTGTAAGCGTCGGATAAATTGGTACATCAACGGCGCCGACGAACAATGTTGCGATATCCGTCACAACCCACTCCGGTCGATTCTCAGATATGATCGCCAATCTGTCGCTCTTGGATAAACTCAATGCTGCAAGTCCGCCGGCAAACTGTTCCACCCATTCGCGCATTTTTTTAAATGACAGATCGTGATACTTTCCGTCTTTTTTGTACTGATACATCGGCCGTTTATCATTGGCAAACGTATCGGTGACATTTACAAACATCTCGGTGATGGTTGAAAAGGGCTTTACAATACCCATATGATTCGCTCCTTCTGATGTTGTCTGGTTTGTTTGATAGAGTTGCTTTAGTGAGCGGTTACCCGGTCATCTTTTACGTACCGGTCGAACCAGTCCACCATGTGATACAGTACATCTAATACTGTCTCCCGTGCACGGTAGCCGTGATCTTCGAACGGATATTGTACATATCGTGTGACGCCGCCGAGTCCGCGCAGAGCGTGATATAATCGTTCTGATTGCATTGGATAGGTGCCGGAGTTGCTGTCATCCATACCGTGAAGCAGTAAAATCGGTTGATTGATCCTATCGGCTTTTGTGAACGGCGATACTTCCATATAGGTATCCCGTGCTTCCCAGAACGTCCGTCGTTCCCGCTGAAAACCGAACGGCGTTAAGGTCCGGTTATATGCCCCGCTCCGTGCAATACCTGCGCGGAACATGTCGGTGTGTATGAGTAAATTTGCCGTGGAAAATGCTCCGTAACTATGTCCGCCGACACCCATCCTGTCTATGTCGGCAACCTCCAAATCTTTAACTTTGTCGATAGCCGCTTCAATCCCCATTACTAATTGCTCTGCATACGTATCGTTACCATACTCGCCGATAATGGGCAAGCTCGGACCGTCGAGTATTGCATATCCCTGCGTCAGAAAGAATAAATGAGAGGAACCCCGGAAAAAAGTAAAGCGATTGGGATTACCGCGGACCTGACTTGCTGCATCGGGCGATGTATAATCGAGCGGGTATACCCATACGACAAGCGGTAATTGCTCGCCCTCCTGATAATCCGGAGGCAAATACAGTGTTGCCGAAAGTTGTATTCCATCCTCGCGTTCGTACGTCAACATTTGACGATGTATACCCGTTAGCTGCGGATGCGGATCTTCGAAATCCGTTAACAATGAAATTGATCCTGTCTCAAGATTTTGCAAATAATAGTTTGGCGGATCTGTTTGTGTTTCACGCCGCGTTATAATACGTTCGGCGTTCCGATCGAGCAGATCGACAACATATTCAAAATGATCTTTGCCGGTTTGCCAGAGTCGTTCGGTCTCCTTCGTATAGAGGTTAAACTTATCTAAAAACGGGTGATCTCCTTCGGGAGACGCCCCCATTCCGGTTAAATAGATGTTTTTTCCGTCCGGAGAATGAAGAAGTTTCCTGTTGCCGCGATCGTCGAATGTCATGACCGGTGATCCGGGATCGTTATATCGATCCTGCGGGTCGCGGTCGTGAAGCAGCAACGGTTCGGCGTCAAAATTATCGGTATCCAGCAGCCACGTACGCAGATGACTTTTCGGAAAATCAAACTCATGTAAAATCGCTACGCCGTCACCATATATAATTCCGCCAAAACGATAGCCGATGCGGGTCCATTCGGTTCCTTCTCCCTCGAATGGATAATCGAGTACCATTACACGATCGCGATATTCCGCTTCGACGCTCGGATCTCCTTCGTCGAGCGCTTCAATATATACTATCTGTGCGTCATACGCTTCTACCCAGCTATGATTTCGGGGACCTTTCACGACGCCGAACAATGGAATCTCCTCACCCAGCGGTATCGATGCAAGGTGCACTACCGGCTCTCCCGTTCGCGACCATATTTCCACCTCCGTTGGAAATCGAAATGCGGGAACGAGATATGAATACGGCTTTACTATACGGGACACGAGAATAAATCTGCCGTCGGGTGAAGGAGCAACAGACCTGAACACTACCGGTTCGCCGAGTGTTGTGATCGTATTGTCGGAAACGTTTATTTTTACCAATTGCGAAGTTGCATAATAATCGAATTTCCGTTCGTCGTCCGGACCGGTGAGCAGATTCTGATAGGTCCGCGACGGTGACGGTGTTCCATCCGACTCCTGAATAATTGGTCCATCCGGAACTATCGATTCTTCCGGTGCAGGTCCCCGGACGTCGGGAATAATCTGTGCAAGAATTATCCTCTCACCGGGCATCCATTGAAGCGGTGAACCATACACATTGTTAACCAGGATATCCGGGATACGACGCGATTCACCGGTTGCGACGTCGGCTATCCATAACTCCACCCCTTCGTCGGTCGTATGTGTGAACGCAATCATACTCCCATCAGCAGACCAGTTAACGGCGCCGATATTTGCGTCGGCAGGCACCTCCACGTCATGTTCGTCTCCGGTTTCAATGTGCTTCAGACGTAATGCATACATACGAGCAGAAGGTGAATACCTGGCATTACGCTGCGGATCGACGCGAAAGCCCGCAAGATTAATATACGGTATTGCAAGGTCTTCGATAGTCGGCATCGATTCCCGATATAAAAACAATAGATACGAGCCATCAGGGCTTATTCGGGTTGCCGGCAAAGGTGGAGCATCAAGGATTTCAACAATTTCTTGAGGGGGAGTTCGGTAGGTATCCTGTGTTAGTGTTTGAGCAGGAAGCAGTATACATGCCGCCATGATACCTACAAATAATCGGTGGATAATCTGAGAGTTCATTTTTACCTCGGTCAAAGATACAGTTCGGTTTACCCTAAAGAATCGGAAACTGTCGGGTAAAAGTCAATAGATTAGCCATGAATTTAGCCGGCCGTTCGCTCTTCTTCTTCTTTTTCCAGCTTTTCGTCGCGTGGCAGCACATCTTCACCTATTACTTTTTTCCCCGCACGTTCATCGACTATAGTTCCTTCCCACAATTCAATCTTTGAATGGTACGCCGCCTTGGCAAGCATATGCGCACCGACCGGAGCGGTTAGGAAAATAAATACTATCGCAAGCAGTTCTTTAAATCCGGCATCCGGTAAGATCCCGTAAAAATGTATAACCGCACCGAGGATGATACTGCTCACGCCAAGGGTGGTGGCTTTGGTCGGAGCGTGAATTCTGTTATAAAAATCTGGGAGACGTAACAAGCCGACCGTACCGGTAATAATAAAAAATATACCGACGATAAGGAAAAATCCGACAATGATCTCATGCATACTCATTCTATTATATCTCCTTTCATTAAATACTTTGAGATCGCGACCGTACCGACAAATGCAATTACAGCTATAACCAATACCGCATCAAAGAACATCTCGGTGCCGAGATAGATGGAAAGGATTGCGATAAATGCGAGTACATTGACGGCAATGGTATCGAGCGCCATAACCCTGTCGGGCGTCGAAGGCCCTTTAAACACACGAATCATACACAACGCGATGGACAATGAAATGATTATGAGTATTATTAATGCCAGGTATTCTATCATGATGAATGCTCCTCTGCTTCTTCACCAAGCATTTTTTGGATTCTTCTTTCAAATGAATCTTTTATTTTCTTTTTTAATAAATCCGGCGTTTCCATTACCATTGCGTGGACATAAATGGATTTTCTGTCCTCTGCAATGTCAACGCTGAGCGTGCCGGGGGTTAACGAAATCATGTTCGCCAGCAACACTATTGCACCTTCATTTTTTATATCGAGCGGATATTCTATCAATCCCGGACGTATATTCATCGGGGGACTAATTATTATGAACGCTATTTGAATATTTGCTACGATCATTTCCTTGAGAAATACGAAAAACAGCTTTATTGCTTCCCACACATTCATCCGGTATGGTGTATACTGACTCAACGCTCTGAACATCGAAGTACTTGCCCAGGCAAGCAGATAACCGACAATGAACGTTGCCGGATGAAAGCTATTGTGCATCGCACACCAGATTACTGCCAGCACAATGTGAAGTATTGTACGAGATATCTTCATAGTAACTTCCTCAATGAGACCCTTTACCTAAAACCGCGTTAATGTATTGCGACGGGTCTAAAAGTTGATCGGCGGCTTCGAGCACCATGTCATAAACCGGTTGAACTAATATAGCCAGCACCATCGACATACCGACCAGGATAATAATTCCCCACACAAATGATCCGACGTTGACCGGGCTAAGTTTCGGTTCCCGTTTCCCCCAGTATGCCATCTGCCAGATTTTGACCATAGAAAATAGCGTAAGGAAACCACCGACCAGTATCGCCGCTATAAAAATGTATTCATTTAATTCTGCGCCCGCAAAGAGCAGGATCAATTTTCCGAAGAAACCGCTGAACGGCGGCAAACCGGCAAGAGAAAACGCAGCCACAAGAAACAATGCACTATAAAACGGGTGCGCTTCTATTATCCCGCCCATTTTTTTAATATCGCGGCTTCCGGTTAATCGCTCGGCTATTCCCGAACACAGAAACAGCGACGATTTGATCATACTATGATGCATAACAAAATATATCGAGCCCGCTATTCCCATAGGCGAAAAGAACCCAAGCCCCAGTACCATAAACCCGACCTGACTCACACTGTGGAATGCCAGAAGGCGTCTGAAGTTCGTTTGAGCAATTGCCCCGAGTACCCCGATTAACATTGAAGCTACGGCAACCACTTTGATAACCGTCAGAGTAAACTCATCTCCGGGAAACATAAGAGTGAAGGTGCGCGTAATTGAATACACGCCGACTTTTGTCATTATTGCTGCGAACATAGCAGCCGTTGCAACGGGCGGCTGCGGATATGCATCCGGCATCCAGAAAAAAAGCGGCACGAGCGCGGTCTTTACGCCGAATACCACAAAAAGCATCATTGAAATTGCAGTCAACAATGATTGAGTTTCGGGATCGGCGGTCTGCACTGCTACCGCTATATCCGCCATATTAAGCGTGCCTGTTATTCCGTACAACAGTCCGATACCGAAGAGGAAAAAAGTCGAGCCGAAAAGATTAATCATCACATAATGCAGCGATCCGCGAAGCTGTCGCGATTCGCTCCCGTGCGATAGCAACACATACGAAGCCATCAACATCACTTCGTACATAACAAACAAATTAAATATATCGCCGGTAAGGAATGCGCCGTTTATTCCCATTAACAAAAGCTGGAATAATGGAAAGTGAAAATATTTTTCCCGTTGAGAATCGATATCGACCAGCGCGTAAGTCGACATTGCGAGCGATGCAAGCGCAGAAAGGAAGAGCATAAAACACGCCAGCAAATCCGCGACGATGGTAATACCGAACGGCGCCGGCCAGTCGCTCATCCAGTATACCTGAATGCCGTTTGCGCGAACATCTATGTATAAATAAATAACAGCTACAAGTATAAGTGCAGAGGATAGGACGCTTACTATCCGCTGAACGAATGAATTCCTGGAAAAGAATAATTGAATAATTGCCGCAACGAGCGGTATTAATATTGGATACACCGCAAGATTATTTATCATCTACTTCCTCGAAAAGGTCTACACTGTCTGAATCATGTGCCTGATATGCCCGGTAAACGAGCACCAACAAAAACGCAGTAACGCCAAAACCGATAACAATAGCAGTAAGGATGAGCGCTTGCACCAGCGGATCGCTGTAATTTATGCCCGCTTCCTGCAAGAGAATCGGCGGTTCACCGAGCTTAACCCCGCCCATTGTTATTATCAATAAATTCGCTGCCTGACCGTACAATACCAATCCAAGCGCAACCTTAAATGCAGTCTGTTTTAATATCAGATATGTTCCGGTCCCAACCAGTACACCTATAATAATTGCCAGCAAACCTATCATTATGAACCTTCCCCGATCGACGAGATAATTAACAAGGTTGCACCTACAACGGTCAAAAACACACCGATGTCGAAAATTAATGCCGTTGCAAGTTCAATTTCACCAACCAAAGGTATATAAAAATAACCAAACGTTTGGGTCAGAAATGGATACCCCAGAACAATGCCACCCAATCCCATTCCGGCTGCAAAGAATAATCCGAGTGCGATCATAGCCGGATATGATATCGGCATAATTTTTTTCACCGTTTCAATATCGTACGTAATGTATATCAGGACGATCGATACCGATGCCATCAACCCTGCAATGAACCCGCCTCCCGGCTCATTATGTCCTTTTAACAAAAGAAATACCGAGAAAATTAATAAAATATGTATAACAACACGTGCAACACGATTGAGTATTAAACTGATCATTACCCTCCCTCCTTTCGCTTATGCGGAATTCCCAGCCGGACTAACGCATACACGCCGAGTCCCGCAATTGCAAGTACGATTATTTCACCGAGCGTATCGAAAGTACGAAAATCGACAAGGATTACATTGACCACATTGGTTCCTCCGGCAAGTCCATAACTATTTTCAAGGAAATACTCTGCAACAGACGTGCTATGCCTGTGTGCATATACTGCAAGCACGAAGATAGTTACAAATCCTCCGGTAATTCCAGCGACTATCAGATCGCGCAACTTAACCGATACCGATTCTTTTTTCTCTCTCAATTGCGGCAGGAAGTAAATCACCAATACAAAGAGTATAACCGTCACGATATCGACAAGCAACTGTGTCAAAGCAAGGTCCGGCGCCCGGAGCAGGATAAATGTCGCACACAGCATATATCCGACCACACCGAGCGAGATCACTTTTGCAAGCCGGCTGCGGAATAGCGCCACCCCGATTGTCGCAAGTATAAATGCAACCGCACCGAGATATTCATACGTCTCAGCGTGTAGAAGATCATGCGGTATGAACCGGAAGTGACCATCTCGCATCAAGACCCAACCGCATAATACTACCACCATTCCGAGAATGTACATAAAATAAAAACGAATTTTCTGGCTCTGGAACAGACCTATTAACTTTTCTGCGCCAACCATAATATTCGGATACCACCAATCATACATTGCATTGACCGTCAGTCCAAACGGCGGTTTTGAATGAAGTATTTCAAGCAATGATTTCCTCGAGTACAAAGCGATACCTACTGCCACGGTTACAACACTCATCCATAAAGCAGGAGTTAAACCGTGCCATATAGTTAAGTAGAAATCTGCGGGCTGCTGGGTAATCGCTGCCGTGGCTGCATTGACAAAACGTTCTGCAACAAACGGCAGAATGCCGACTATGACGGTAACCGCTGCAAGCAATCCCGGTGAGAACAACATACCGAACGGCGGATCGTGCGGGTGTTTCGGAAGCTCTTTCGACTCCTCACCGTAAAACACTCTGAAGAAAATTTTCATAGAATAGGTAAAGGTCAATATACTTCCGACCACGGCAAACACCGGGAAGACCGTCATCCACGACGCGACACCGATTTGTTTATACGCCGCTTCGAATATCAATTCCTTGCTGAGGAATCCGTTAAAGAGCGGAATACCCGCCGATGCGAACGCCCCGATAAATGCAAGTACGGCGGTTTTCGGCATTGTAAAACGTAACCCGCGTAGTTTTGAAATGTCCCGTGTCCCGGTTTCGTGATCGATAATACCGACAACCAGAAAGAGCATGCCTTTAAACGCAGCATGATTCAAAATATGAAATGCCGTCGCTTTTGCACCGAGCACATCCGCAAAACCGAGCGCCATGATCATCAAGCCAAGCTGACTCACCGTCGAATATGCAAGGATTGCTTTCAGATCAACTTTTCTCAATGCATAATACGCTCCCAGCACCATCGTTATCAAACCAACCGATGCGACCATCAGAATCCACTCTTCCCTGCCCGAAAAAATAGGATGGATGCGGGCAATGAGAAACACGCCTGCTTTTACCATCGTGGATGAATGCAGAAATGCACTGACCGGCGTCGGCGCTTCCATTGCATCGGGCAACCAGACATGAAACGGTGACTGCGCCGACTTGCTGAATGCACCAATAAGAATCAATAAAAGGATGGGAAAGAATAACGAATGTTCCTGAATGAAACCGGCTTTCGCGATCAACTCCGGTATTTCCGAGGTGCCCGCTATGACGGTTAAAATTACAATACCGCCGATCATTGCCAGTCCACCCACTGCGGTAATGAGAATAGATTTCACCGCACCGTAACGGGCGCGCTCTGTATGATGCCAGAAACCGATCAATAAAAACGAGCTGATCGTTGTAAGTTCCCAGAAAATAATTAAGATGATAAGATTCGATGAAAGTACAAGTCCTAACATCGAGCCCATAAAGAAAAGCAGATAGGCAAAAAACCGGCCAAACGGATCGGGCTTATGAAGGTACCAGTAAGAATATACATTGATAAGGACACCGATACCCGAAATTAAAAATGCAAAGAGCCAGCTTAGTCCATCTACATAGAACCCCACCGAGAGACCGAACGTTGGCGCCCATTCATACACAACATAAAGAGGTTCATCACCCAATGCGGAGCCTGCGAGAGATAATACCCCGCCGAATGAAAGAAGAGCCGAAATGATTCCCCATATCCCTATTCTCTCTTCGCCTACAATCTTTTGAACTAATGGGGTAAGTAAAGCAAATATGAACGGTATAAATACTACCCACAATACTGCGAACATCTAGTATTTCCTCATTTTATTGACATTCTCCAATAGCGGTGCTCCAACAAACAGAAATGTGGTCATGAATCCGGTGGTATGTCGATATGCAAAATAAACGGTTAATTACTACACTTCTTAGAAAATCTTTTTTTAAAACAAAAAATCTTTGTAAATTTAATAAACCTTGGAATTATAGTCAAGATATTATCCTTATATTACGGAAAAAATATGCGGACTCCCCGCAGAATTGAAAAAATCGAACGTGTCTTACGGAAAAAACAACCGGATTTAACCGTTGTACTGGAGAACATCCACGATCCGCATAATGTCAGTGCTATACTCCGGTCGTGCGATGCGGTCGGCGTAAAAGAAGTGCAATTGCTGTATAATGTCGACACGTTTCCGGATATCGGAAAGAAAAGTTCTGCAAGCGCGAAAAAATGGATTGAAAGAAGAAAGCACAAATCGGTTGACGATTGCTACGGTTTTCTGCGCGGTCATGGTTTTGCGATATATGCAACAAGAATCACGGACACTTCACTTTCATTATACGAGCTTGATCTTACCAGAAAAATCGCGCTGGTGTTCGGAAACGAAAATCGCGGCGTATCCGACGAAGCTTCAGGGAAAGCCGACGGAGTTTTTCGAATACCGATGCTCGGTATGATACAGAGCTTGAATGTATCGGTTGCGTGTGCCGTCTCATTATTCGAAGCATTACGCCAGCGTCAAGAATTTGGTCACTATGATTTACAGAAATTAAGCAAGGATGAACTCAACAAATTAAAAAAAGAATGGACGGAGAAGTAAATTTATTGCAGATAGAAGAAACTTTCATCAAGCTCAGTCAACATCATTATGCCGTTAAATGGATTTATGGCTCCGGTGATAAGAAGTCTCCCGTTCTTATTTTTCTGCATGAGGGGCTCGGATGTATAGAACTCTGGCGCGACTTTCCCGAACAGGTTTGCAGGGATACGGGTTTAACGGGTTTGGTGTATGACCGCCTGGGACATGGCAAGTCCGATCCGCTGCCGAAGCGCCGGTCGCAGTACTACTTACACGATGAAGCGTTGAAGTATCTCCCCCCACTCCTTGAAGCCGTCAACATCGATCGACCGGTCTTCATAGGTCATAGTGACGGAGGTACGATCGCATTACTTTATGCGGCACACTTCGCCGGCAAAACCGCCGGTCTTATAACCGAAGCTGCACATGTATTTCTCGAAGACGTAACCATTGACGGAATTCAAAATGCCGTCAAGATGTATGAAACCGGGAAATTAAAGAAAGGTCTCACAAAGTATCACGGCGATAAAATCGATGCCATATTTTACGGATGGGCGAATACCTGGCTCTCGCCGGAGTTTAGGAACTGGAACATTGTCGATGAGCTAAAAAACATAACTGCACCGTCGTTAATTATACAGGGACAAAGCGACGAGTACGGGACTGAAAAACAAGTCGATACGATCGTTAACACTGTACAAGGACATGCAGAAAAGCTGATGATTCCGGAATGCGGCCATGTGCCGCATTTTCAGGCAAAGGATTTGGTACAAGAGAAGATGATGAGGTTTATTAATAAGGTCACAGCGTAAAATAATAGCAGAATTATTCACAATTCCTTATATTCTTCTGTGGATTATTATTTATCTCAACACGCTAATATTGTTATAAAAGAAAGAAATATTCAGGAAAGCTGGGTTTGGAGCACCATAAATAATCCTGATAACAAAATTAATAACACTGATGGAACTGTTCATTATCTTAAAAGTATAAAAGAAAATGAGAATAGGGTTCTGCAAGTAGTTACTAATCCCATTACATCGCCAATAAAAGTGGTCACGGTATTCTTTGACCGCAGGGAGAAAAAAAAATGAAACTAAAAGTAGATAAAGAGAATGACGCACTTTATTTTCGCCTCGACGAATCAGCTATTATAGAATCCGAAGAAGTTCAACCGGGAGTTATTTTAGACTTTAATTCTGATGGAAAAGTGGTTGGAATTGAAATACTTAATCTAAGTGGAAGAGTTAATCCGGATGAACTAAACGGATTGCATTATGAAAGTGCATAACATTCTAATAAATAGCTAAGTAATATAGAATATGTCATCACTCAATGATCTCAGACAAAAAGTCCAGACTGCATATCTCAAATGGGAAAATAACACCTACAAAAAATCCATCGAAAAAAAACCCGAACGGCAGGAAACTTTTACCACCGCATCGTTCGAGCCGGTAAAACCTCTCTATACTCCGCTCGACGTCGATCAGGAGGACTATAACGAGAAGATCGGTTATCCTGGTGAGTATCCGTACACGCGCGGCGTGCAACCTACCATGTACCGCGGGCGCCTGTGGACTATGCGGCAATATGCGGGGTTCGGTACTGCAAGCGAATCGAATAAGCGCTACCGCTATCTTCTTTCGCAGGGACAAACCGGTCTGTCGATAGCGTTCGATCTGCCGACACAAATCGGTTATGACAGCGATCACCCGATGGCATACGGCGAGGTCGGAAAGGTTGGCGTTGCTATCGATACGCTTGCGGATATGGAGTTGCTTTTAAAGGACATACCGCTTGATAAAGTGACCACTTCAATGACGATAAACGCGCCTGCATCGGTATTGCTCGCGTTATATATCGCGGTAGCGGAAAAACAGGGCATCCCGAAAAACAAAATCGGCGGTACCATTCAAAACGACATACTCAAAGAATACATTGCACGGGGCACCTATATCTTTCCTCCCAAACCGTCAATGAGAATTATTACAAATATTTTCGAGTACTGTGCAAAGGAAATTCCGCGCTGGAATACGATTTCAATCTCCGGATACCACATCCGCGAAGCGGGATCCACCGCAGCTCAGGAAGTCGGATTTACACTTGCCGACGGCATCGCGTACGTCGAAGCAGCGCTCGAAGCAAGTCTGGACATCGATAAGTTTGCCGGAAGATTATCGTTTTTCTTCAATGCACATAACGATTTGCTTGAAGAAGTTGCGAAATACCGCGCTGCACGCAGATTATGGGCGCGCATCATGAAAGAGCGATTCAACGCAAACGATCCGAAATCATGGATGATGCGGTTTCACACACAAACTGCCGGCTCGACGCTCACCGCTCAGCAGATCGACAACAATATCGTGCGTGTTACCATTCAATCGCTTGCAGCGGTGCTCGGAGGCACACAAAGTCTTCACACCAACGCCCGCGACGAGGCACTTGCACTCCCAACGGAGCTATCAGCCCGCGTTGCATTGCGTACACAACAGATTGTGGCGCACGAGAGCGGCGTAACGGACACCATCGATCCGCTTGCCGGTTCGTATTATGTCGAATCCAAGACCGATAAAATCGAACAGGATGCCGAAGAATATATTCATAAAATCGATTCACTCGGCGGCATGACGAACGCAATCGAGGGCGGTTACGTGCAGCGGGAAATACAAAAATCGGCATATCAATTTAATCAGGAAGTCGAAGCAGAAAAGCGCATCGTCGTGGGTGTCAACAAATACCGGACCGATGATCCACCGGTCGAGGATATTCACGAAGTAGATTTGGAACTACAGGAAGAACAAATTACATTTCTAAATAAAATTCGCGCCGAACGCAATGGCGACACAGTTAAGGAAAAACTCACTACATTGAAAAAAGCAGCAGAGGGAAATGATAACCTTATGCCCTTTATACTCGACGCAGTGCGCGTGTATGCAAGCATCGGCGAAATATGCGGTACGCTGCGCGAAGTGTTCGGGGAATATGAGGAAAGCGTAACGCTGTAAGAAATTACGAATTTTATAGTATATAATGACGAGAGATCAGAAGTCAGATATCAGAGGTCAGAGGTCAGATTTATCCACCGGAGCCTTGGCGTAGGTGGAGGTCAGAGAACTGAATATTTTTATGATACTAAAAAGTGTTGAACATATCGGTATAGCCGTAAAAAACCTGGAGACATCAATCAGGTTTTATGAAGATGCGCTCGGATTGAAATGTTATAAAATAGAAGAAGTGGAAGATCAAAAAGTAAAGACGGCGTTCTTAAAATTAGGCGACACAAAAATAGAATTGCTTGAATCAACTTCACCCGACGGTCCGATAGCAAAACATATTGAAAAACGCGGCGAGGGTGTCCATCATATTGCGTATGCCGTCGACGATCTCCGGGCAGCGCTGCGGGAAGCAGAATCGAATGGCATCCAACTAATCGACCGCGAACCCCGCAAAGGCGCCGAGGGATTGAACATCGCGTTTCTCCATCCGAAATCAACGCAGGGGGTATTGATAGAATTGTGCGAGAAACCGGCGTGAACTTTGGAGTGCGGGAGCTTGCTCCCGCTTTGGTATTTAACTTGCACAATAGTTATTTTTTAGCACAAACGTATCTTCTAACTTCACCTTTTCCTGCCACTTAATCAACTTTCCTGCAGAACACATTCTAAAGCTGAAGCATACTTCAGCACTCCATAACCTTTGGACTGCGGGAGCTTGCTGCCGCTTTGGTATTTAGCTTGCACAATAGTTATTTTTTAGCACAAACGTATCTTCTAACAACACCTTCCCTGCCATTTTATCAACTTTCCTGAAAAACCCATACTAAAGCTGAAGCATACTTCAGCACTCCATAACCTTTGGACTGCGGGAGCTTGCTGCCGCTTTGGTATTTAGCTTGCACAATAGTTATTTTTTAGCACAAACGTATCTACTAACAACACCTTCCCTGCCATTTTATCAACTTTTCTGCAAAACACATACTAAAGCTGAAGCGAGCTTCAGCACTCCAAAGCAGCAGTCTAAAGTTTCAGCACTCCAAGGTTACCACGCCGGTTGAAAGTCGTCATACACATTTACCTTGTCGGTTTTAAACGACCCTATCATCTTGACGAACGACGGCTTGGCGTTTACCTCGAACCAGCCGGCGGAGCAATATGGATAGTGACTGGATACTTTTACAAGTCCATGCTTTACCGGATTGTTGTGGACATAATTCAATCTTGCATAATAACTTTTCGGATACGTAAGGCATGTATCCCAATACTGAAACCAGACTTTTCTTCCCTCCTTGTGATCGAGCTTGTTAATAGTTATTGCGCTCTCGGAGTGAAGTTGTTGAAGCATTGGCTTCAGCGTTTTGGCATCCTCCGGCGATTTTGCAATAAAATGGTAATGATTCGAAAAAACAGCCCAGGCCTGGAGTTTCCATTTATACTTTTCCGCCACCGAAAACAATAGCGACTGAAGTAATTTCAGGTACTCTCTCTTTTTAAAAAGATGGGCCTGATGTAACGTACTCGCCGTAACAATGTACATCGTATTTGGTTTAAATACGTGTACCGGACTATGGTGCCATTCTGTGATTTCGGTTTTCATTTTTTTTGGACTGCGGGAGCTTGCTCCCGCTTTTGTATTTAACTTGCACAATGGTTAATATTTTGCAAAAACGTTACTCTAAACAACACCTTATCTTCTATTAAATGAACATTTCTGCAGAACGCATACTAAAGCTGAAGCGAGCTTCAGCACTCCAAAGATGCACAAAGAAGCACGCTTCAGCTACCCAAATTTTATTCTCCATGTTTCTCTATACTCTTCGGACCGGTACCAAAATAGAAGAATACCAATGCGGCGCCTGCAAGCGCTATGTTTTTCATAAACTGCGCCATCTCTACCTGTGCCTGTTGGCCTTCAAACGTCCAGAAGGTGTGCACCATAAACGCCGTTGCCAGTAAAAATAACACCAGCAATATTGAACCGATCTTTACTTTATATCCGAACAGGACGCTGAGTCCTCCAAGGAGCAACATTGCACCGGTAACGATAACGGCAAAACCGGGCGCCGGCACTCCCAGAAATTCGTTTTTAGGTCACATTTGGCGGGTGTGTTCTGAAAATGCTGAGCTGGCGACCGGACTTGAACCGGTGACCTGTTCATTACGAGTGAACTGCTCTACCAACTGAGCTACGCCAGCTATGTATAAAAGGTGCGACGAACTTGTGTGCACCTGACATTTTTGAATGATAAATATACTAATTTATACTTCGATTTTCAATATCACTGAACACCGCGTATGATATCGATCTCGGTCGATTGGATAAGCTCCTCCATCTTCTTCCAGATATCGGACACCCGTGTAGTCATGATAATGAGATCGTGTTCATGGCCGGTCACATCCATGACATAATTCGGAAGTGTGGCTATTTTATTGAAACCCATACGCTCGAAAATCTTAATCTCTTTGCTCTGAGTTTCGACAAGGGAGAGTTGAATGTGTTGTAGTCCGCAGCCGGACGCTTTGCTAAGCAATTCGTGAATCATTACGCTGCCAAGCCCTTTGCCGCGAAATTCTCTGGCGATAACGATCCGTATTTCACCGATATGCCGCTGCCATCCGAATCGTTTCATATGCAGGGTTGCGTCGCCGACAATACGCCCCTTGTGTTCAGCTATAACCGGAAATACTTTATCGTAATCTATCTCGTTTACCCAGCGTTTTATTACTTCGGGATCGGTCGTATCGTCGCGGAGAACGAGCCGATCATCCGCCGGAATTTTTTGAAAGAATTCAAAAAGTTTCTTTTCATCATCCGGCGACATAAGCCGCAACATTACCTGTTCACGATTTTTAAGCTGTATAAATTTCGGATATTCGTGCATAATCGTTTCTCTTTCCTATTCAATAACCTCTTCTTCTCTTTGTTTAAGGATGTGCAACCCGTGTTCATACCCGCTTTCGAATGCTTTGATGTTTAATTCTTCGGTTCCTTTCGGGATCGAGTCTTCAACAGCTTTCTTAACGGCTTCCTTGTCCAGCATGCCGGTGACTGCGGTAAAACATCCGACAACAACCATGTTCATAACGATCCGCCGCCCGAGTTGATCGGCTATGCGCGTTGCGGGTACCGTATAATGATCGACTCCCGATGTGTGTTTCTCATCAACCGTTACCATATCCTCTTCCGTTATCAAAATACCGCCCGGTTTGATATCATGAGCAAACTTTGTAAACGCTTCCTGCGATAAGCCGACCAGAATATCCGGCTTCCTGATATAGGGATAGTCTATCGGTTCGTCCGAGATGACGACTTGCGCGCTGCATGCGCTCCCCCGCGCTTCGGGTCCGAAACTCTGTATTAATGTAGCGTGTTTAACGTCGAATAATGACGCGGCTTTTCCGAAGATATAACCGCTGAGGATTACACCCTGGCCCCCAAAACCGGCTATTCTAATTTCCGTTCGTGCCATGTTTAACCTTCATAGGGAATATATTGTTCACCGAACACATTTGTCAGGTGTTCGTTCATAAGTTGACGATATGTTTTTCGCTCGCGCTCGACAAATTTTCCTACAATGATTTTTCCCTGAAAATCCATCCCGACATCCTTGGTATCGGCGCCGTTTCGTATCTCACTGTTTTCTTTATAATAGTTCATCTGATCGAGCCCGTCGCCTAATCTGTTGCGTCTGCTGTACAGTGTCGGGCAGGGTGAAATAATCTCGACGAATGAGAAGCCGCGATGGGCAAGCGCCTCTTTGATTGCTTTTGTAGTATGACGAACATGATACGTCGTCCACCGTGCAACGTAAACCGCACCGCTTGAGTCGGCAAGATACGGCAGATTAAACGGCGGATCGTAACTGCCGTACGGATAGGTGGTTCCTTTCGCGGTAACGGGCGTTGTGGGAGCGACCTGTCCGCCCGTCATACCGTAAATTAAATTATTAACACAAATGACCGTCATATCGACATTGCGCCGGGCGGCATGTATAAAATGATTACCACCGATTGCGAACAAATCTCCATCCCCGCTATATACCACTACTCTTAAATCCGGATTTGCAAGTTTCAAGCCCGTTGCAAATGGAATCGCTCTTCCGTGTGTTGTATGAAACGAATCGAGATTCAGATAACCGGCAACGCGGCCGGTGCACCCTATCCCCGAAACGATCGCCATTTTATCCAGATCCAGTTTCGATTGTTCCAGCGCCCGTGCAAAACAATTTACCGTTGTCCCGATCCCGCACCCGGGGCACCATATATGCGGCATCCGGTCCATACGCAACAATGATTCAACCGGATTTTTTACCTCCGGTATTTCCAATTCCGCTGTTTGTTGATCAGGCATCTTCAAGCACTCCTTTAATTGCATCGTAAATATCTTCAGGTTTATGTACAGATCCCCCGGCATGCGAGACCAGCTGCGTAACTGCATTTCCGGCGGCGCATCGCTCGACTTCATATACTATCTGACCGAGATTCAGTTCGGGAACAACAAAAGCGGATACTTTTTTCGCAAGTTCACGAATGTACGTTTCAGGGAATGGCCAAACCGTAATTAAACGGATATGTCCTACCTTTATCCCTTCCTTGCGCGCCTTATTAACGGCAGGCAAAACCACCCGCGACGTAATACCGTAGGAAATGACAACTACCTCAGCATCATCAACCTGATCCTCTTCGATATGACGTATCTTTTCTTCATTTAATAATATCTTATCCACTATACGACGAAGCATTTTATCGTGAACTGCCGGCGACATTGCGGGATACCCCCGTTCATCGTGCGTAAGACCGGTAAGATGAATGCGATACCCGTCGCCTGCTTTTATCATTTCCGGCACAAGTTCGCCATTTGTTTTAAACATACGATATTCGCCGGGCGGTTTTTTTGTAAACTTTCGTTCTACAACATCGATTTCGTCTGCTTCCGGTATTACAACTTTCTCGGTCATATGACCGACACACTCATCCATCATTACCAGCACGGGCACACGGTATTCCTCGGCGAGATTAAACGCCCGTATAGTCAGATCGAAACATTCCTGCGGAGAGTTCGGAACAATTGCTATGATTTCATAATCGCCGTGCGATCCCCATCGTGCCTGCATCATATCCGCTTGCGCCGGGAGCGTCGGCAATCCGGTCGACGGACCGCCACGCTGCACGTTAATGAATACACAGGGAGTTTCGGTTATAGCTGCAAATCCGATATGTTCCATCATCAATGAAAAACCGGGACCGGAAGTTACCGTCATCGCTTTTTTCCCCGCCCATACTGCACCCTGAATGGCTATGGATGATGCGATTTCATCTTCCATTTGAACAAACATACCGCCGATCAGCGGAAAGCGCGCCGCAATCCGCTCGACAACTTCAGTAGAGGGAGTAATTGGATATCCGGCAACGAATTTACAACCTGCAGCGATGGCGCCTTCGCACGCAGCATGATCGCCGTCGATAAAATGTGCGCCTGTGAGTACTGCTTTTTTATCTGCCTTCAATGGTAACTCCTATGCAACTTTTTTGATTATGTATCCGTGAATTGCAAAATCGGGACAATATAAACCGCATAACCCGCAGCCGGTACATTTTTCCGGTTCGATTAATTCGGGGATTCGATATCCTTTCACATTATATCGATCGGAAAGATGCAGTGCATCAGTCGGGCAGAATTCGACACAGAACGCACATCCTTTGCAGCTATCGGCTTTAATTGTCACCGTTCCTCTGACTTTTTTCATCACAAGTGTTCCTTCCTTAATGGCGTTACATATACTTTTGTTTCTTTGCATACTGCAGCAATTCATCCCTGAAATTCGGGTGTGCTATGTTGCTAAGTTCCTGTGCACGCTGCCGTAAATTCTTTCCATGCAGATATGCGACACCGTACTCAGTTACCACGTAATGAACGTCTGCGCGTGTTGTCACCACGCCTGCACCCGTTTTCAGTTGCGTTGAAATCTTGCTGACCGTGTCGTTCTTCGCAGTAGACGGTAATGCTATAATCGGTTTACCGCCTCTTGAATATGCTGCTCCCCGAATAAAGTCCACTTGTCCGCCAAATCCGCTATAAATGCGGGTACCGATTGAGTCGGAACATACCTGACCGGTAACATCGACTTCTATAGCCGAGTTTATGGCTACCATATTATCGTTTTGTGCTACAACAAAAGGATTGTTGGTATAATCGGTCGGATGAATTTCGAAATAAGGATTATTATCGACAAAATCATATAAACGTTGTGATCCGAGAACAAATGTTCCGATCACTTTGCCGGGATGTAGAGTTTTTCTCCTGTTAGTAATGAATCCTTTTTCGATTCCTTCCACAATTCCGTCGGATATCATCTCAGTGTGAACACCGAGATCCTTCTTATTCGTCAATGCAGCAAGGACTGCGTCGGGTATTCCACCGATGCCCATTTGCATAGTTGCACCGTCATCAACAAGGTCGGCAATATACTCACCGATTTTTTTCTCGACTTCGGTAAATCCCTTTTTATTCAGGATGGGAATCTCCTGGTTATGCTCAACTATCTTATTCACTCTCGATACGTGTAAAAACGAATCGCCGAGTGTGCGCGGCATATTTTCATTCACCTGTGCAATCACAAAGTCTGCCGACTCAGCCGCGGCTTTCGATGCAACACACTCCACACCGAAGCTCATGAAACCATGCTCATCAGGAGGTGAAACGTGTATGTATGCGAAATTTATCGGTATAAGCCGATCAAGAAATATCGACGGAATTTCGAAAAGAAAAACCGGCACATAATCCGATCTGCCTTCGTTCACTGCTGCCCGATCAGCCGGTCCGACAAACAATGAGTTGTGCCGGAAATGATTTTCCATCCCCGGTGCACTCAGCGGATCATCACCCATCATCAGTAGATGGTTAACCTGAACGTTCTCAAGTTCATTTTTCCGAGCAGCCAGTTTTTCTATAAAGTTTCCGGGGGTTGCCGCATTACCGCTCAGGAAAATTATGCTGTTACTTTTAACGAAATGAGCAGCTTCATCCAATGATATTATTTTATCTTTATACTTTTCGATCCAGGACATTCTCTTTACCCATATCTATTTATAGAAGTTCATCGAGGGGAGTGTAATCATACTCGTACCGTTTCGCCAGTTGTATGTTCGTGCACATACCGCTATAGGTACAAACTCCTTTTTTAAAGCCGGATATCTCCGCCAGCGATTTTTGCAACCCGTTTTTAACTATTTGTTCAAGGTACGGCAGGAGTGCGTTATTCAACCCCGTCGTCGCCGTTCGTGCAACAGCAGCGGGCATATTCGGAACGCAATAATGAATGACATTATACAAAGTGAAAACCGGTTCGACAAAGGTTGTCGGTCTGCTTGTTTCAACGCACCCACCCTGATCGATAGAGACATCGACAATAACCGCTCCCGGTTTCATAGATTTTACCATTTGCTCGGTCACGACAATCGGTGCGCGTTCGCCTTTTATCAATATAGCACCGATAAAAACGTCGGCATATTGTACCGCTTTTGAAAGATTATATTTATTGGCAACTGCGGTAGTAACCCGTCGTTGAAAAATGTGTTCCATATCCCGCAAGCGCTTGACATCGACATCCAGAATAATCACCTGCGCTCCCGCCCCGAGTGCTTCCTGCGCAGCCGTCATTCCGACTACACCGGCGCCGAGTATTACAACGGCTGCCGGCGGAACGCCTGCAATACCACCCAGCATAACGCCCCGTCCTCCTTGAGTTGTTTCGAGATATCGTGAGGCCGCTTGTATAGCCATTGCACCCGCTATCTCGCTCATCGAATGAAGGATAGGCAGTGTAGATCCGTCTTCAACAAGCTCAAAGCCGATTGAAACGATCTTTTTATCAATAAGTTTTTGCAAGTACAACTTCCCTGCCACCGGTAAATGAAGAAATGAAAAAATTGTTTGTCCGTCACGCAACATTTTGAGTTCAGCCGAAGTCGGAGGAGCTACCTTTAATAACAGATCTGCCCTTCCTACGGCTTCATCCGAGCGATACACAATGGTTGCACCTGCATCTTCATACTCATTGTCACTAAATCGAGCAGATCCACACGCACCTTTTTCGATATATATTTTCGCTCCGAGTTCGACGAGAGAATGAACGCCCGACGGTGTAAGTGGAACACGATGTTCCCACTCCGATTGTTCTTTTACTATACCGATATTCATAAAATTTTACCCATTAATTCGATTAAATGGCATGTTGGCTGGTAACACTCTATTAATGTCACAATTTATATGCCAATTTTTATCGGGTTTATTTTGAGTTTTCGGCTATAATGGCGTGAATTCTTTTAAAAATAGTAGTTTATACGGTAATTTTTCTTAAATATGGTAGGATTGAGTTTACAGTTT
>PWTU01000106.1 GCA_003562775.1 Ignavibacteriales bacterium | reverse complement strand
TACGTTCATGGGAACGTGGAACGACTTCCTCTGGCCTCTTATAGTCATGACCGACGATACGATGTACACCCTTCCCGTAGCGCTGGCAAACTTAATGGGTGAACATGTGCAGGATACAGAACTGATGATGGCCGGTTCGGTGCTAACCATTCTTCCGGTGATGCTGGTGTTTATGGTCCTGCAAAAATATTATATTCGCGGTATCATGATGGGAAGCGTGAAAGGTTGAGGGCTTATTATTTAAGCTTGACAAACAATGAAAAAATAATAAAATTAAGTAATATCTTGTGCCGTATTATTAGAATTTGTATTCTCTTTATGATCTTGAGGGTTGGCTGATGTATTATTTTAGTAGACTGTTTTTTGTTTTACTAGTAGCTCCAGCGATTATATATTCAACGGATTCCCGCCAGGATGAATTTGACCGGAATACCCCTGTCGCCCGTATCGGCAATGAAGTGATTACGGCGGAAGAATTCCGGTGGCGGTTTGAAATGACGATTTGGCCGGGAAAGCATAAAAAAGGATATCTCAATACTATAAAGCAGCGATTTCTGTACGGTATGATTGCCGAAAAGTTGCTGGCGATGGAAGCGCAGGAAAAAGAGATCGAAATCGATCCGATGTTTCGGCAGCAAATCGACCGCCTCGAACGAATGTATGTCCGCGACCTGCTTTATCGTGATATTGTACGGCAAAAAGTTTTGCAGGAAAAACCGTATTTCAGAAAATCTATCGAGCAAGCGTATGCAGGCAGCGACAGCATACGTATCGAAAACAGGTTGCGTGAACGCCTTCGCGCATATGAAGAACATTTAATGAAGCATTCGTATGAAATACAGAATGCTGAGTTTATCGAATCGCTGATCGACGAGTATCGATTGCAGGTCGATGCGGAACTCTTCGAAATGCTGACATCCTCTATTGAAAAGGTGCTGGAAAAACAATACGGCAACGATTTATATACCTACGAAGAGATAATGTTCGTCCGCGATGAAATAGACGCGATAAACAATCGTATGACGGAGATGCATAAGCGTCAATTCATGCAGACCGAATACAACAGTTGGAGTCTACGGGAATTTATCGATGATATGTACAGCCGGAAAATGGAACTAACCGGCAACCAAGATATGCCCCTTAACCGTCGCGTGAGGAATATGGTGAACGATCAGATTATCGATTATTTGATCACAAAAAAAGCGTATGACCTCGAACTTCATAAACGGGAAGAAGTAAAAACAGAACTTGATCGATGGCGGCGGCACTACATTGCGGAAGCGTACAAACAAAAACTGACACAGGATGTTCGGGTCGAAGATTTTGAGATTTATAATTACTACGAGGACCGGAGGGATTATTTCAAAAATCCCGTCGAAGTAAACATCAGGGAAATTCTTGTCCGCACCCGACCGGAGGCGAAGGACATTTTACGTCAGCTTGAAGAGGGAAAAAGCTTTGCTGAGCTTGCACGCCGGTATTCCATCAGAAACTGGTCGGCGCGGCAGGGCGGCGAGTTCGGCTATTTTCCGTCTACCGCGTACGGTGAGATTGGCCGCATAGCGGCAATGCTTGAACCGGGTCAACGATTCGGCCCGATTCTTATCGATGAAGGGTACACAATATTCGAGTTAATCGATAAACGGCCGGGTGACCGGGCCGGAGCGCAGGAGTTGGATGAAGTCGAAGATTCCATCGAGGATATTTTACTCGGCAGGAAACAACGGGAGATCATTAACGAGAAGGTGAAGGAGCTTGCGGACAGGTATATCGTCGATATCGATTATGAAACACTCCATAAACTCGATGTAGCGGGCATCCAGGTTATGGTAGTACGGTATTTCGGATTCGGGGGAGTATTCCCCGCCGTCCCGATGCTGGACCAGATTCTTCAATGGTCGGAGGAATGGTTGATTGATCATAATCTTGTGCTGTAATACCGGGGAGGTGGTTATTGTTTATCGTTCCCGATACTATTATCCATAAATTCCAATAATTTCTCGAATCGTTTGAGTACTTCGGGAAGTTCTGAAAATATTTCATCGGCCATTTCAAGATTATAAATATGGGCAGTTTTATTTCGCAAGTCGGTTATTTTCAGCCAGTAATCATCATAGTCCAGGATGCTCAGTTTGTATGCTTCACGAATACAGGTGCGTGGTGATCGACAGATAACACCATGATACTCTTCGATAAATGATTTCAACAGTTTCCAGGATAATTCAAAGGCGAGTTCGAATCGCTTAATTGCCGAGTCTCTTATATATTCATTTTTTTCCTCGCTGGGAGCTTGGGCGAAATGATGCACTATATTTTTGTATTGTATGTGTAGCTCGTCCAAATATTCGTTGGGTTTACTCACGAATTACCTCCAAGTTATTTTTTGCTGTTTTATAAAATTCATCGGATACAAATTTGAAGTCCACTATTTGGATTGTATACATTGTCGGAAGGGCATCGACATCTTCACGGATATTTTCCATAATAGCGCCGGGGATCCGGTAAGGACCCTCAATACCAACATCAATATCAGATCGTTCATTACCTTTACCCGTCACCCGCGAGCCGAAGAAAAATACCCGGTGTTTTGATAGGTCAAGGTATTTTCCGATGATTTCCAGCAACTCTTTTTTAAGTTTCTGAATAGGATAATTCTCAAGTCTCATAATATTAAATATAACATATTTTTCCAATTTTTGCATTTCACACGACTTTTCAATATATTTACTTTGTTTTATTACAAATCTTTGTAAATCAACAATTTAATACCTCAATCAATACTGGAGATAAACAGAAAGGACTCGGATGAACAAAGGGAAAATTATTCAGGTGATAGGTCCCGTCGTAGACGTGGAATTCTCCGAAGGTCAACTCCCCGAAGTTTTAAATTCGCTAATAATTCCAAGGAAAAGTATAGAAGGTGTAGAAGAAGAACTGGTTTGCGAGGTGCAGCAACACCTTGGCGAATCGAGGGTTCGTGCAGTAGCAATGGATTCAACCGACGGCCTCGTGCGTGGCATGGAAGCCATCGATACCGGAGGTCCTATTTCAGTACCCGTCGGTCCGGAAGTTCTCGGTCGATTAATTGACGTGACAGGCCGGGCTATCGACGGTCTTGAGCAGCCAAAAACAAATAAAAAATTTCCGATTCACCGTCCGGCGCCTGAATTTCAGGATCTGAGCCCGAAAAAAGAAATGTTTGAAACCGGAATTAAAGTCCTTGATTTAATCGAGCCATATTCACGCGGTGGGAAAACAGGATTGTTCGGCGGCGCAGGTGTTGGTAAAACAGTTTTGATTCTTGAACTTATTCATAACATTGCAATTCACCACGGCGGATACTCAGTTTTTGGCGGTGTCGGTGAACGGACACGCGAAGGAAACGATCTCTGGCTGGAAATGAGCGAGTCGGGCGTGCTCGATAAAACAGCGCTTGTTTTCGGTCAGATGAATGAACCGCCAGGCGCCCGGTTACGTGTGGGACTTACTGCTTTGACAATGGCGGAGTATTTCCGTGATGAGGAAGGGAAGGACGTTCTTCTTTTCATAGATAACATTTTCCGGTTTGTTCAGGCGGGATCCGAGGTGTCTGCATTGCTCGGTCGTATGCCGTCGGCTGTGGGGTATCAACCGACACTCGGCACCGAAATGGGAGCGCTTCAGGAACGCATTACATCGACGAAGAAAGGGTCCATCACCTCGGTGCAGGCGATCTATGTGCCGGCCGACGACTTAACCGACCCTGCACCGGCAACGACGTTCTCGCACCTTGACGCTACTACCGTTCTCAGCCGCCAGATCGCCGAGCTTGGTATTTACCCGGCGGTCGATCCGCTTGATTCAACTTCCCGGATAATGGAACCCGGCGTTTTGGGTGACGAGCATTATACAGTTGCCAGGCGTGTAAAAGAAGTTTTACAAACGTATAAAGATTTACAGGATATTATTAACATCCTTGGCATCGATGAACTTTCTGATGAAGATAAATTAACCGTTGCACGCGCCCGGAAGATACAACGTTTCCTTTCACAACCCTTCTTCGTAGCAGAACAATTCACCGGATACGAAGGAAGATATGTGAAACTCGAAGATACTATTGCCGGCTTTAAAGCAATTATTGAAGGTGAAGTTGACGATTACCCCGAAGGTGCATTTCTTATGGTAGGTACAATCGACGAAGCGGAAGAAAAAGCCAAAAAGATGCAGGCGGCGTGATGGATGAGAAAAATTTCAAACTCGATATTGTAGCACCGGACCGGATTTTATACAAGGGTAGAGTGCAGAGTTTTTCCGCTCCCGGTGAATTAGGGGCTTTTCAGGTTTTGTATAATCACGCTCCGCTCATCAGCTCGCTTGTTCCCGGTGAGATAAAGTTTACCGATGAGCAGGGAGATACCGCGTATTATGCAGTTAGCGGCGGCTTTGTTGAAGTTCGCGACAATCGGGTTCTGGCTCTTGTTGATGCTGCGGAAAAAGCCGAAGATATAGACGTAGAGCGTGCTAAAAAATCCCGTGAGCGTGCACTCGAACGAATTAAAAGTAGAAAAACGGATATCGATTTTGAACGCGCAGGGAAATCTCTTGAGCGGGCAAACAATAGATTACGAGTTGCACAGCGTTTGCGAGAAAATGCTGTAATCTCCTAAAGGAAAATTATCATGGCGAATACGTATGGCGTAATAATGGCAGGAGGTGTGGGAGCGCGGTTCTGGCCATTGAGCCGGGAGCGCAAACCGAAACAGTTCCTGTCAATATTTGGAAATTCTTCGCTTATCGAGATGACTTTCGATCGGTTGCGAAAGATCGTCGACAAGGATAATATATTCGTAGTTACCAACGCCTTGCAGCAGCATGCAATAAACGAAAAGCTCTCCGACCTTCCACAGGAAAATATCATTGTCGAACCGATCGGCAGAAATACGGCGCCCTGTATTGGACTCGCCGCAATCCATATTAAACACCGGGATCCGGATGCAACGATGGTCATTGTACCTGCCGATCATATTATTCAGAATGTGAATGAGTTTGCCCGCATTATGAAGAATGCGATCCAGGTAGCAAACGAAACGGGGCATTTAGTAACTATCGGTATAGAACCGACCAGACCTGAAACCGGATACGGATATATCCAGTATATAGATGAAAGCGAAAAGAAAAATCCGTATGTTTCCAAAGGAGCATACCGGGTAAAAACATTTGCCGAGAAACCGAATCTCTATACTGCGGAACGATTCCTTGAAAGCGGCGATTTTCTTTGGAACAGCGGTATGTTTATCTGGAAGGTAAGCACGATATTAGAAGAAATCCATGAACGCCTGCCCGAATTGTATGACGGACTCAAGACAATCGATGATATCATCAACAACGGAGATTATGAAACGACACTCGAGCAAGTCTATCGAATGATCCGGGGTATTTCCATCGATTATGGTGTTATGGAAAAAGCAGAACGTGTCTATGTATTGCGGGGCGAATTCGGATGGAGTGATGTCGGTTCCTGGGATGAAGTATATCGCGCAAGCAGCAAAGATAAACACGGCAATGCTATCAAAGGCCGCGTCATAACCCGGAATAGTAAGAATAATTTATTACATTCGAATTATCGAACAATAGCTACCTATGGGATCGACGACCTGATCGTTATTGAAACCGAAGATGCTATTCTTGTTTGTAAGCGTGGAGAATCGCAAGAAGTAAAAGAAGTGGTCGATTATATACGGCGAAAACATCTGGACGATTTATTGTAGAGAAGGAGACGATCGTGATTCGTTGGGGCTTTATCACGGTAGTAACTGTTTTTATAGTTGTTTTGTTGTACGGATGTACCGCGAGTCCGAGATTCGGCAGTCGTGACCGGCCGTCTGATGCACCGGCGCCGTCGGAATACCGGCATCGCGCTGCGGTGTTGACGATCGAAGGAATTGCTTCATACTATGCGCACGATTTTCATGGACGGCAAACTGCGAACGGTGAAATATACGATATGTATGCGATGACGGCCGCCCATAAATCGTTTCCGTTCGATACGATAATTCGAATTAATAACCTGGAGAATGATAAATCGATTATTGTCCGTATAAATGATCGCGGTCCGTTTGTCGAAGGCCGCATCATCGATTTATCTCTCGGCGCAGCCCGCAAGCTTGATATGATAGATAGCGGCATAACCCGGGTACGGCTTGAGGTGTTGGAATGGGGTAGAAATTAATACTTAAAATCATGAAAAAAGACCTCATTACTGAAAAAACTATAAACGATGCTCACCGCAGTGGAAGCAGGGTGTTATATATAAAAGAAAGTGATATTGTTACTCCTGCAGCACGCGACCGTGCTCGACAACTGAAAATCGCAATTTCTACCGACAAACCGCCGGCAGAAAAGAACAATCCGCCTGCTACACCTGCAAAAGAAAAAACCGGGAAAGTAGTCATCGGTTCCGATCACGGCGGTTTTGCGATGAAGGGGGAGTTACTGTCATTCATCGGTGAATTGGGGTATGAAGTTATTGACGTGGGTACCTATTCCGGGGAATCGTGCGATTATCCGGATTTTGCGTATGCAGTTGCCTATTCGGTTTCGAAAGGAGAAGCATGGCGCGGTATAATGATGGACGGCGCCGGAATCGGTTCGAGTATCGTAGCAAACAAGTTGCCGGGAGTGCGCGCCGCTTGTTGCTATAACGAGTTCACCGCCCGCAACAGCCGGGAACATAACGATGCGAATGTGCTGACGCTCGGAAGTCGGGGAATCGGCATAGAAGCGGCAAAATTAATCGTAAAGATTTTTCTTACGACATGGTTCAGCGGGGGACGTCATAAAAAAAGAGTCGATAAAATCATTGATATTGAAAAAAAGTTTTCATCGTAAAGGAGGATTTCCTTATGCCAGACTGTATTTTTTGTGAAATAGTGAGCAAGAGAATGAAAAGCGAAATGATCCACGAAGATGAGGAACTGGTTGCATTTAAAGATATTAATCCGCAAGCGCCCGTGCATGTTTTAATTGTTCCGCGCAAGCACATTGATTCCGTTCAGGATGTTAAACAGGATGAAGCGGAATTGATGGGAAAGATGGTGCTCGTTGCAAAAAAGATTGCTGAAGCTAATAATATCGATGAAGATGGGTATCGTCTTATTATCAATAACGGCATCAACGGTGGTCAAACGGTCTCTCATCTGCATCTGCATATGCTCGGCGGCAGGCGAATGACCTGGCCTCCGGGTTGATGTTGTCTTTTTCGATATAATTTTTCATATTATCATAATGAGCCCGCTCCGAATAATCATTTTTAACCACCAAGACTCAAAGGCTCAAAGAAATCACTAAGTGTAAAGTATTATTGACAAAAAACTTAGCATCTTCGAGTCTTTGTGGTTATATATTTTTTAGTTTTCGGAGTAGATTCAATAATCTAAATTTAAGAGTATAATAGGAGCTCGCCTATCGTCAGTTCGTTATAGATTAATTAATCGATCGAAGATTTTTATAACTATCAACGAACATGGTTAATACGATGGGTATATATTGTAAATTTATCGTCGCCCTGTGCGCGGTGTTTCTTGCCGCAACGACAAGCTCATATACGCAAGAAGCCGGAAAATTAATCCCCGCCTTTCCTGATGTTACCATCCTGCAATCGGATTCACGATCCGTTACATTTGAATACCGGTTAACGGATGTTCAATACGATACCCTCATAATAGATTCTCAAGAATATACGAACATAACTTTTTTCGGTGGAACGCCGCCGGAACGCGGTGTGCCCGAACGTCCCGATCTGCATTTCCGGGCAATAACAATTGCAATGCCCGCATCGGAGAACCCGAAGATCGAAATAATTCAACGTGATTATCAAACGGTACGCAACGTACGCATACCGCCGGTCGGTAAGATAAAAAGGGATGAAGATGATGAGATATACATCACTACCGAAGGAGTCGAACTTCCTACGGATGTAGATATCACGATTGTCGATATGTATGACATAGGAAAAGTTCGCGGCGTCGTCCTCGGTACCCTTCACCTGTATCCGGTTCATCTTGAAGCAGGCGGAAGTGCGGTACGATTGTACAATCGCCTTGTTATCCGGGTGACCTTCGGGAGCGGCAATTTCAATCCGATCGATGAATATACTTTTAATACCCTGTTGAATACCGTATTAAACATCGATCAGGTTCCAACGGCGGCTGCACCGCGCTCACGTTTAGAAGGCACTCGCACCGAACCGGCGGCTCAACAGAACAGCATACTCGCCGATGGACCCTGGTACCGGATAACGGTCGAATCTGAAGGTATGTATCGTATCGATGCGTCTGATTTACAGGATGCGGGAATTCCGATTAATACAATCGATCCCGGAACTATAAAATTATACGGCAACGGTGGAAGGATGCTTCCTGATAATATTATCGCAGACAGACCGGACGATCTTGTCGAAATCGCTATTTATGTCCACGGTGAAAATGACGGATCGTTTGACGCCGGAGATTATATAGTTTTTTACGGAACGGGGACGACCTATTGGGAGTATAATCCGGAAGACCGCCTGTATAAACACCGGTATAATTATTACACCGACAAGAATAAATACTTCCTGACGTACGGCGGTAGTCAAGGCAAACGAATGCAGGAAGTGCCGTCGATTCAGGAATCGAATCCTATACGCCCGCAGTATTTCGTTTCAAGCATACTGCATCGTAATCCCCGAATCAATCTGCTCGGTTCCGGTAGAGAATGGGTGGGAGAGTCGTTTTCACCCGGCGACGCTATGACATTTTCAAATACTCTTTACGGATTGAATGCTATCATTCCTGTTCGATATAGAATGCAAACAGTTGCACGGGCGCCTACTCAAACGCGTTTCAGAATAGAGGACAGCGGCGTTAATCTTGGTGCTATTTCAACGCCGGGGGTTCATTTGACATCCGAGGATGGCCGGTATGCTTCGCGCAGCGCCGAAACTATATTTAGTAGAAGCGGTTCATTACATGATAACCGGAGTGAATTGCGTTTTGAATATGAAGCAGGTGCGCAATCCGAGGGTTTTCTTGAGTGGTTCGAAATTCACTATCCGCGTCGCTTTGAAGTACAGGAAGACTATCTAAAATTCTCGTCACCCGATACAACCGGCGTTGTGGAGTACAACATACAGGGATTTTCATCGTCTCAGGTTACCGCTTATGATATTACCGCTCACTCGTCGGTAAAGCGAATTACGGGAGCGGAAATCGAAGATAATTCGATACGGTTTAAACGGCAACAGGAGAACGGACATCCTTCGAGTTTTGCCGCCGTTGCACCTGATGGATATTTATCGGTTAATGGACTCGATCCGGTGGATAATTCTAATCTTCGGGGAATTTCACAGGGTGCGGAGTTTATTATAATTGCACATCCCGAATTATTAAGTGAAGCGGAACGTCTCAAACAACATCGTGAATCATTCACTCCCAACCGGTTAACGACGACCTTGGTTGATGTCAACCATATATATAATGAATTTTCAGGCGGCTTGCTCGATCCGACGGCGATACGCGACTTTTTATATCACGCGTATAATTCATGGCAGATACAACCTCGTTATGTTCTCCTGTTCGGCGCGGGTTCGTACGATTACAGAAGAATTCTCGGCCAGCGTGAAAATTATATACCGAGCTGGCAAACAATTGAATCGCTTGTCAGAATTTCAACATACACAACCGATGATTTCTTCGTACAATTTTCACCGAATTCAACGCGCCCTTCGTTGATGATCGGCAGGTTAAATGCAATCAACCGAAATGATGCCCGAATTATGATTGATAAGATCATTAATTATGAAACACGAGCTGAATTCGGACCCTGGCGCAACCGTATTACTTATATAGCCGACAACGGATGGACGCCCCATCGTGACGAAGGAACTTCCCATACTTCGCAATCCGAACAACTCGCCCGGCAATTCACCCCCGCGGCGTTTGAAAAAGAAAAGATTTACATGATTCAATATCCGGCAGAGAATACGGCGCTTGGAAGACGAATGCCCGAGGTTAACAGAGAAATTGTAAACAGCTTTAACCGGGGTACGCTCATTATGAATTGGACCGGGCATGGAAATCCACGGGTCTGGGCGCATGAGTGGATTTTTATAAAAGAAAGTACTATTCCGCAACTCAACAATCGCGACCGTCTGACGTTTGTTACTGCTGCAACATGCGACTTCTCGCGGCTTGACGATCCACGGGAACAAAGCGGCGGCGAGTTATTGGTGAGTTGGGAAAATGGGGGAGCTGTCGGAGTTCTTTCTTCGTCACGTATTGTCTATGGAACGCTCAATGCGCAATTTAATAATTCATTCTATTTAAATGTTTTATCACCTTTTCAGAGCGGCATCTACCCGCGTGTCGGCGACGCGGTGTTTGCTACCAAACAAATTTATAACCGAATTAACGATATCAAATTTGTGCTGCTCGGCGATCCAACAATTCGACTGCTTATTCCTACTCATAATGCTGCCGTAAAAAAAATTAACGGTGAATCCGTGGTCGGGACGGTGACACTCAAAGCATTGCAGAAGATTACTATTGAGGGTACTGTCAGGCAACCCGATGGTACGACAAATGAAAATATTAACGGAAGGATGTTTGTTAATGTATACGATTCCGACAAAGAAGTAAGCATAGACAAACCTCGCTGGCACGGTTTTTCGTTTACCATTCCCGGCAATGTTATTTTCCGCGGCGAGAGTTCGGTAACTCAAGGTTCGTATTCATCATCATTTGTTGTGCCGAAAGATATAAGCCACGAAGGAGGAGCGGGCAGAATAGCACTTTATTTTTGGGAAGATCAAGCAGATGGAAGGGGATTTAGCCGGAATATAGTACTCGGTGGGATCGATACTACCGTGACTCCCGATACGGAAGGACCCGAGATTGATATTTATCTTGATAACCGGAATTTCCGCAGCGGCGATCTTGTTTCGGAACGCCCGTTGTTGCTGGTCGATTTATTCGATGACTCGGGAATTAATATTTCAGGCGGCGGCATCGGACATCGTATCGAGGCGTGGTTAAACGACGGCGATGGAATGGATCTAACCGATTATTATACCGGCGCAATCGATAGTTATCAAAAAGGAAGTATAGAATATCAATTGGATGAGATCGATCCGGGACCGCATCATTTGAGATTACGCGCCTGGGACGTGTATAATAACTCCTCCATCGGAGAGATCTTTTTCAATGTTGCAACAGGAGATAAACTTTCGATTCAGAACGTTTATAATTATCCGAATCCGTTCGGAAGAGAGACGGTTTTTACATTTCAGCACAATCAAAATACACCGATAGATGTAGAAATTAAGATATATACCGTTTCAGGTCGTATGATTGCACATCTACGGGAATACAGCATAAACGACCGGTTTGTGCGGATACCCTGGAATGGTTTCGATAATTACGGCGACAGAATTGCAAATGGGGTGTATTTTTACAAGGTTTTGGCGCGCACTGTTGACGGGGAGTTCGCAAGCGAAGCCCTCGGACGTATGGTTGTCATGCGATGAAAATCACACAAATTTACTTGATTTTCTTGTTTTTTAATTCTATCTTTTTAAATATTTAAAATATAGTAATAAACAATTTTCAGGTGTGCCTATAACTCGTTCGTTAGAAGTTAATTTTTTTTGTCGGGATTGAATTATAAAAGGTAGATTTGTCTTTTAGCGAACATATCAGATCAATGGGTACATTCTGTCATAGCGTGGCCGAATGTAAAATATATCTTAACGGGATAATGCATTCGGTTTTTTATTATATGCGTTTATCAATCGCTGCATCTCTGTTGCTGTTTGTGTGTACCGTATGGTCGTTTGCACAGGGACCCGGCCATAACAATCCTGCCTATCCGGATATTTCCATAATTCAGTCGGATTCGCGAAGCATAACGCTCGAATACCGGTTGATGGATGTTCACTATGATACATTATCATTGGATTCACGCGAGTACATCGGTATTTCTTTTTTCGGTGCGCAGACTTCCGGGCGTACCTCACCCGACATCCCCGATTTAAAATTTCGAGCGGTTACTATAGCACTACCGTCCGGTGGTGAACCGTCGATTGAGGTTTTACAGACCGATTACCGCCGTCAACATGGATTACGAATACCCCCGTTAGGCGATATCAGAAGAGATGATGAGGATGAACTATACCGAACAACCGAAGGAATCAGACTACGCGCAGATAGAGAACAGCCGCTTGTTGATATACACGATACCGGAGAAGTACGGGGTGTTATCCTCGGGACGTTGCATCTACATCCGGTCCGGCTTGCAAGTGACGGCAATACCGTACAAATACACAACCGCATTGTAGTCCGGGTAACGTTCGACAGCGGTAATTTCAATCCGGTTGATGAATTTACATCTAACACACTCGGTACGACAGTATTAAACATCGATCAAGTACCGGTTGCACCCGATGTCCGGTTAAGGACAGAAGAACTTCGGGCTGATCCGTTATCGCATCAAAACAGTGTGCTTACGAACGGTTCATGGTATCGAATTGCCATCGAAGAAGAAGGAATGTACAGGATTGATGCATCGGCGCTGGAGGAAGCCGGAATTCCGGTGAACACGATCGATCCAGGAACGATTAAAATGTACGGCAACGGAGGCGAGATGCTTCCGGAAAATATTCAGGACGACAGGCCGACTGATCTTATCGAGATTGCAATTTATGTTCACGGTGAAGATGACGGCTCGTTTAGCGGTGATGATTACATTCTATTTTATGGCAGAGGCACAACCGTATGGAGATACAACCCCGATACCCGCATATATGAACACCGGTATAACTTATATACCGGTGAGAACACATATTTTCTGACTTATGGGGGTGTTCCCGGTAAACGAATGGAGGCGGCGCCGTCGTTACAGGAAGCAAATCCGATTCGACCGCAGCATTTCCTTTCTCAAATCGTACATCGAAACCCGCGAATAAACCTGATCGATTCGGGGAAAGAATGGATGGGAGAATCATTCTCACCGGGCGGCGTTAGCGTATTTACGAATATGTTGTATGATTTCATTCCAAATGTCCCCGTCCGGTATCGCGTGCAGGTAGCCGCACGCGCTCCAAGCCAGACGCGCTTCAGAATTGAAGATCAGGGAACAAGTCTCGGTGGTGTAAACATCCCGGGTGTTAATCTCGGAACCATTATCGGAAATTACGCAGCCCGGGCCAGCGTCGCTATGTTTACGCGGTCCGGATCGCTTCCGGATAACCGAAGCGTATTGCGTCTGGAATATGAAGCCGGCGCTCAATCGGAGGGATTTCTTGAGTGGTTCGAAATACATTATCCGCGACGTTTTTCGGCTCATGAGGATTACTTACATTTTTCCTCTCCCGATACCACCGGGGTAGTTGAATTTGTTGTCCAGGGGTTTACCTCGTCACAAATTGCTGCTTATGATATAACCGACCATGCGAATGTTTCGCGAATTACGAACGCGACTATTGAAGGAAGCTCGATACGGTTTCAGCGGCGGCAACAGAGCGAAAGCCCGTCGAAGTATGTCGCGGTTGCTCCGAGCGGATATAATACAATAGATGAAATAGTGCCGGCAGAAAATTCCAACCTTCGCGGGATAGCATCGGGCGCGGAATTTATAATCGTGTCACATCCCGACTTTATAAGCGACGCCGAACGTTTGAAGCAACACCGTGAATCGTTTGCACCGAACCGGTTGTCGACGATTGTCATTGATGTAAAACATATATACAATGAATATTCCGGCGGATTGATGGATCCGACAGCAATACGCGATTTCCTTTATCACGCGTATGAAACCTGGCAAACAATACCACGATATGTATTGTTGATCGGAGCAGGGTCTTTCGATTACCGTGGAATTTACGGTCAGCGGGATGAATTTATTCCTACCTGGCAAACTGCGGAATCGTTCAGTCAGATAAATACTTATACAACGGACGATTTTTTTGTACAATTCACATCCGGCTCGCGGCGCCCGTCCCTTGCAATCGGCAGATTAAACGCTATCAATCAGGACGAGGCACGTATAATGGTGGATAAAATAATCAACTATGAGACCGGTTCCGATTTCGGGCCCTGGCGGAATTTGATAACCTATGTTGCCGATGATGGTTTGACCACACGCGGCGGAGATGATGGAAATATCCATACATGGCAATCGGAGCAGCTTTCGCGGAACTTGATTACACCGGCTGCTTTTGAACAGAAAAAGATATATATGATTGAATACCCGGCGGAGAATACTGCGCTCGGTCGTAGAATGCCCCAGGTAAACAGGGAACTTATTGACAGTTTTAATCAAGGGACTCTCATTCTTAACTGGACCGGACACGGGAATCCGCGAGTATGGGCTTATGAATGGATATTTGTTAAAGAGACAACTATTCCTCAACTTCATAATCGCGATCGATTAACGTTTGTGACTGCCGCAACATGCGATTTCTCGGCGTTTGACAACCCGCGTGAGCAGAGCGGCGGTGAACTGCTTGTGAGTAGCGAACAAGGGGGTGCGATAGGGGTTCTTTCGTCGTCGCGAATCGTATGGTCTTCTGATAATGCACAGTTTAATAACTTGTTTTATACAAACCTTCTAAGATACTCTCAGAACGGCGTTTACCGGCGTGTCGGTGATGCACTCTTCGCTACGAAACAATCACGACACAATGTAAATGACACTAAATTCGTGCTCATGGGGGATCCGACAGTTCGCCTGCTCATCCCGACGCATAATGCTTCCGTTGCACATATCGACGGCGAACCGGTTACCGGTTCCGTAACGTTAAAAGCCCTTCAAAAAGTTACGATCGATGGAAATATTAACCACCCCGACGGTAATTTAAATGAAGATTTTAACGGAAGAATGTTCGTTGTTGTTTATGATTCCGATAAAGAAGTAAGCATTCCACGGTGGGGTGGATGGTCGTTTGCCGTGCCGGGAAATACGCTCTTCCGCGGCGAAAGCTCAGTTACACAGGGAACATACTCATCTACCTTTGTAATTCCGAAAGATATCAGCCATGAGGGCGGAGCGGGAAGAATTGCGCTCTATTTCTGGGAGAATGAAGTGGATGGCAGGGGATTTAACCGGGATATCGTAATTGGCGGCATCGATACGACCGTAACGCCGGATACCGAAGGTCCTGAAATTACCATCTTCCTTGAAGACAGAAACTTCCGGAGCGGTGATCTCGTATCTGAACAACCGCTTGTATTGGTCGATTTATTCGATGAATCCGGCATCAATATCTCGGGCGGCGGTGTCGGTCACCGTATCGAGGCGTGGCTAAATGACGGAGAGGGAATAGATTTAACCGATTTTTATACCGGTGCAGTTGACAGTTATCAAAAAGGACATATTGAATATCAGCTTGATATACTCGAGCCGGGTCCCCATCATTTGCGTTTGCGGGCGTGGGACGTGTATAACAATTCTTCGACCGGTGAAGTATTTTTTCAGGTAGCATCAAGTGAACAACTATCGGTTCAGAATGTATATAATTATCCGAATCCGTTTCAACGCGAGACGGTATTCACATTTCAGCATAACCAGAATGAACCAATAGACGTGGAAATAAAGATTTATACCGTCGCGGGTCGTTTAATTGCGCAATTGGAAGAATACAGTATAACCGACCGGTTTGTACGAATACCCTGGAACGGACTCGATGACGACGGCGACCGGATTGCAAATGGAGTTTATTTATACAAAGTGATCGCAAGTGCGGCAAATGGAGAATATAGAAGTGAAGTACTCGGCCGCTTGGCTGTTTTGCGGTAATAAACAATAAACAATAATCAATTAATAGTGTTCTTGCTATTAAAATGAAAATAGATTAATTTATAATTTATGGCAAAAAACACGTATTATGATCCAGCGGAGGTTTTACTATGAAAGCAATGTATTCCACCATCGCAGCTCTTCTGTTGATATGCATAGCAATCAACGGTCCTGCTGAAGCGCAGGGTGAATCGGCTGTACCGTTTCTTCTGATATCGCCGAACTCACGTGCTTCGGGAATGGGAGAATTAGGAACCGGAATAGCGGATGATGCCGCTGCGATTCATTGGAATCCGGCGGGTCTCGCGTTTCAAACAGGGCAGGAAATCAGTATAACACATACAAATTGGCTGCCTGAATTTGGTATGTCGGACCTGTTTTACGACTATCTAAATTACAGAAACAATCTCCAATCGTTAAACGGGACCTTTGCTGTCGCAATTACGTATTTGAATTTGGGAGAACATACACGGACTTCATCTCTCGGACCCGAACCGATCGGTACCTTTCGGAGTTACGAGTTTGCCGTTACCGCTGGATATGCAACGCGGGTTACTTCTAATCTGGGTCTCGGAATAAATCTTCGTGTAATTCACAGTGCGCTTTCACCGATCGGGACTGAACAAGAAGAGGGTACAGGAGTCGGTACTACGGTAGCCGGCGATATCGGTGTTCTCTACCGGACTTCTTTGTTTAATATGCCGCTTTCTTTAGGTGCAAATCTCCAAAACCTCGGTCCCCGGATCACTTACATCGACGCCGATCAGGCGGATCCAATCCCGACAAACCTGAGGGTAGGTTTTGGTTTGAAATTACTTGAGTCAGAGGCAAATACACTGACCCTTGCCGCAGATTTCAGCCGTATATTGGTACGGCGTTATGAAGCGCCTGAAGGCGGAGAACCACCGCAACCGGATCCGTTTTATAAGGCGGTATTTACCGCGTGGGGGGACGAAGGATTGAAGAAAGTCATAATGTCGGGTGGCTTGGAATACTGGTATACCGATCTGATTGCGCTTCGCGCGGGTTATTTTCATGAAGAGAAAATTGCCGGCGGACGGAAGTTCTTAACCTTCGGCGCGGGCCTCCGTTACGATATTTACGGATTCGATTTTAGCTATATAGCGACGCTGGAAGAAAATCACCCGCTTTCCGATACGTTGCGGTTTACGCTTTTGTTATCATGGTAATATAAAAACGAATGAAGTATTCTCGATTTTTTTTGTGTGCGGGCGCCGGAGTTGTTTTTTTAATTAACGGATTATTCGGACAATTTTTAAATCACCCCCTAACTATTAACGGGGGTGATTTTTCATCATACCTCCCTCGTCCTGATGTTCCCGATACCCTTCGTACCCTTGCAATCATGGTTCAGTTTCAAACGGACGAAGATTCCCGAACGACGGGCAACGGACAATTCGATTTATCGGAAGGCGATCCCGATATCCTGAATCCCCCGCCGCATGACGCAGTTTATTTTGAACATCATCTTGAATTTGCCCGCCGGTATTTCAAGCAAGTATCGGGAGAACGGCTTACCATTGAATTTACCGTGTGGGATCAAATCTTTACTCTCCCCGAAGTGATGGGAACGTACAGCCCACGTACGGCCGGGGATTTTACGGAAATCGGGCGTCTCTTTGAGGAGTCATGGCAGCTTGCAGCCGCGGAAGCACCTGAAATTCCATTTTCTGAGTTCGATACGTTTATCATATTTCACGCCGGCGTCGGACTCGATGTAGACCTTACGGCGATTTACGGATTCGATCCAACTCCGCTGGATATTCCGTCGTTGTTTCTCGGTCCACAGGGATTAAAACGAATATTTGGTGACGACTACAACGGTGTCGAAGTCGGACCCGGCGGTTTCCGGATAACGAACTCGATGATTCTTCCGGAGACACAAAATCGCGAGCTCGATCTTGTAACCGGAAGGCAATTATTACAACTTGGAATGAACGGTCTGGTATGTGCAATGTTCGGCAGCCGGCTCGGTCTTCCCGATTTATTCAACACCGATACCGGGCGGTCCGGCATCGGGCGATTCGGTTTGATGGACGGGCAGGCGATGTTCAGTTTTATGGGGTTGTTCCCACCGGAATTGTCGGCGTGGGAGAAATATTATCTTGGATGGGTGGTGCCGGAGACGGTGCAGCCGGGGGAACATACGTTCGAACTGGCCGCAGTGACGTTCCGTGAACCGGCAAACATACTGCGAGTCCCGATTAATGAACGCGAGTATTATCTTGTGGAAAACCGTCATCGCAACCCTTTTGGCAACGGTCAAACATTAACGCTCATTCAAAACGGAGAAGAAGTCGCATTTCACGTCGAACGGGACCGGGCAGGTTTTAACGCTTTTAATATTAGTGATGTTGCCGGTGTTGTACTCGATGCCGAAGTATACGATTGGAGTGTACCGGGGGGATATGTTGAAGCCGATAATATTTTCTATGACGGCGGTATTGTAATATGGCACATCGATGAACGCATCATCGATGCGCGTATAGGCGAGAACCGGATTAATGCGGATATAGAAAACCGCGGCGTGCGGGTTGTGGAAGCGGACGGTTCACAGGATATAGGGCGTGAGTTTGAGTTTTTACAACCGGGTCAGGGTTCCGAGGATGGAACGCAATTCGATTTCTGGTACGAAGGAAATCCGGCGCCTATTTATGAAAACCGGTTCGACGCAACTACCATACCGCCCTCTATAAGCAATACCGGTGCGCCGAGCAATATTGCAATCTATGATTTTTCCGAACGGCAGCCGGTGATGAGTGTAACCGTGCGTGTCGGTTCGGATAACGTACAGCTTATCGACGGGTTTCCGTACAAGTTGGAGATACATACCGATAAAACCTCGCCCGTTCCATTTCAGGAGGGAATACTTTTTATCGATAACGGAAAGTTGCACGTTGTAAATAAAAGCGGTGAGGTGACTCATGTACAGGAACCTTACGACAAACCGGTAACCGGCACGCCTGCCTGGGACGAATTCGACGACGACATTATCTTATTTACGAGAACCGGAAATTCGACGATAACCCGGTGGGATATTATTCCTTCGAATGCCGGTGGACAACATAAATTTACCCCGGTTGCATCATTTGATATTGGCGCGACGATTACGGCGGGCCCGGTTTTGTTGAAAAGCGGAACAGGTCTGATCGGAACGGAGTCCGGTGAAATTATTTCGATCGATGGTGAGGAGACAACTATTGCAGGAACAATATCTGACGGCAGTGAAATTATAAATCTCCATATATTCGAGGGAGACGGCTGGGCGGCAGTAAGTAAATCGAAAGTTTTGTTCGTTGCCGACGATACATTTGAATTAGAATTTAAGGAAGAGATACACCGGAGTGTAGCTTTTTCAGAGAACGATAGATCGTATGTGGCCGGGATCGGTGAACGTGTCGTGTATATAATGCGCCCGTTTGTTTCAGTACAACCGGGAAGTATTAATCGAAATGAAGATGCAGTGAGTCAATTTTATTTCAGAAGCACAGATGCGACTGCAACCGGTTACCCGATTGCAGTCGATGTTGACCGGGACGGGATAATCGACATTATTTCGGCGATTGATAATAAGCTCTATGCATTTAACAGGAGCGGTGCGGTGCTGGATTACTTTCCTTCACACACAGGCGACCTGCTGCTCGAAGATGTCTACCCGGTAGCTGCGGATTTTGACGGGAACGGTGTAATAGACATCGCCGTGAGTAATAACAATGATATGATAATTTTTCATAACGCTTTAGGCGGGAAAGCAGCGGGCACCCCGCTTGCAGTGGGTGAGCGAGTGGTTGGATCACCTGCCGTGTTCGAATATGACGGAAAGGCAGCGATGGCATTTATCACATCGGATAATTTGTTATACGCATATAGATTTTCCGGCAATTGGAGCAACGATCGTATTGCGTGGGATCAGGAACGATTCGACGGCAGACGCACCAATGTCCAGGTTATTACGCATCCCCGGCAGCCGATTAGTGAGGAGTTTCTGCCTCAAACACGTGCCTACAATTGGCCCAATCCGGTCTACGATGGGGTGACGAATATACGTTACTACCTTAGTAACAATGCTGATGTTTCGATATCGATTTATGAATTGAACGGGGAAAGGATTGCATCGTTTGAAGGTCCGGGTATGGGGGGAGTGGATAATGAGGTTGTTTGGGATGCATCAGGTGTGCAAAGCGGCGTCTATCTCGGTCGTATAGAAGCCCGGGGTACAAACCAAACCGAAGTTGTTTTTATAAAGATCGCGGTGGTGAGATAAGATGATTTTACGATCACGTATTCTGCCCGGCATTTGTTTTATAATAATAACCCTGTTAAAGTCGCAGATGCTAATTGCGCAATGGGGATTTCCGGAAAATCCGGACGATGGCTGGTACACGATCGAAACCGAAAACTTCTCCATACATTACCACGATGGTGCGGAACGCACCGGACAACTCGCTGCAAAAATAGCGGAAGACGTTTACAAACCTATTACTGCACTTTATCAATACGAACCGTTTTCAAAAACCCATATCGTTGTTCGCGATCACGGCGATTTTGCAAATGGGGCGGCTTTTTTCTACGACAATAAAATAGAAATATGGGCCAGCGCTCTCGACTTCGATATGCGGGGAACGAGCAACTGGCTTCGCAATGTGATAGCGCATGAGTTTACGCATATTGTACAGATTCAAGCATCGATGAAATTCGGTAGAAGGATTCCGGCGTTTTATATTCAGTGGATGGGATACGAGGATGAGCGTCGTCCGGATGTTTTATACGGTTTTCCTAATATACTTGTTTCCTACCCGGTGTCGGGTTTTGTGGTGCCGAGTTGGTTTGCAGAGGGTACCGCTCAGTTTATGCATCCGGGACTCGAATACGATACCTGGGATTCTCACCGCGATATGATTTTAAGAATGTATGCGCTTGACGGTACGATGTTATCGTGGAATGAAATGTCGGTGTTCGGGAAAACAAGTCTTGGCAATGAATCGGCTTATAATGCGGGGTACTCGCTTGTGCGATATATAGCCAGTCAATACGGTACAGATGCCTTGCGAAAAATTTCCGAAGAATTGGCATCGTTCAGCGTTGTAAATATCGATCAGGCAATGCGGCGTACACTCGGAAAACCGGGCAATGAAATTTATGATGAATGGAAGACCGCCGTGATCAACGATTATAACAATCGCACCGGGTCGATAAAACAAAACGTAACAAAAGGTGAATTAATTGAAAAGCAGGGCTTCGGCAATTTTAATCCCGTCTATTCACCCGATGGAAAATATATTGCATATGTTTCCAACAAGGGAAGCGATTATTTCGGACAATCGTCGCTCTATATACGGGATCTGATCTCAGGTGGAACAAAACGCGTGGAACGGAATGTACGCTCACGCATTAGTTGGTCGCCCGAAGGCGATAAAATATATTTTTCACGCATCACGCGGCAGAATCCTCACTGGCAGGGTTTCAGCGACCTTTTTGTCGTTGATGTTGAATCCGGAAAAGATAAACGGCTGACAAAAGGGCTGCGGCTTCACGATCCGGACGTATCACCCGACGGGAGTACACTTGCAGCCGTTATTGCTGCCGATGGGACACAAAATCTTGTTTTATACGATATTGACCAAGAACGTATTACATACATAACCGATAATAATAACGGGGAGCAGGTGTATGCTCCCAGATGGTCGATAACCGGGGAAGAAATTGTATTTGCAACATCCTCGGGCTTTAATCGTCATATCGTTGAATATTCTTTTGAAGCGAATAATTTCTCGATTATCGTTGCCGATAATGAATATGATGCACGCAATCCATCGTATTCTCCGGATGGTATACATATTTATTATTCATCGGACAAAACGGGGGTATTTAACATATACAGGTTTAATCGCATAAATGAACGAACCGAGCGAGTGACCAATGTGCTCGGCGGAGCGTTTATGCCTTCGGTTAGCGATGAGATTTTAATCTATGCAACGTATGAGTCAACCGGTTATAAAATAGCAATACTTAATGATTTACGCCCTATCGATGAAAGTAAAAAATATATAGCAGGCACCCCATCGTGGTTTGATGAGAGTTTGCATACCGCGTACAATCCCGGCGCCGATGAAGAAGGAATCGACTGGAACCGGCTGCGAAACTACGATGACCGGAATATCCCCTCATACGAATCGGAGGGTTATTCATCGCTATTCACTAACACAATGCTTGTGCCTCTGATCAGGTTCGATAATTACATCCCCGAGCGCGATTTTACCGATATGATAAAGCCGGGACTGTATCTTATGACCCGTGATATCCTGGAGCACCATGCACTCTTTGCGGGAGCAACAGTAAACAGGCGGCTGGAACGCGACCTCTTCGGTATTTTTGAATGGAACAGCGGCCTCCCGCCGTTTTCGCTGTTTGGGTGGTATCCACGCATATCATTTGAAGTATACAACATTACCCGGAAAACCGATGCCCGGATAGAACTCCGTGAGGACCTGAACATCGACGTCGATGTTACTTATAATCTCACCGAGTTTAACGTGATACTGAAAGATCATATTTTCAATCCGTCGAATGAGCTGGAAATACTGTATCGTCACAGCAGGTACGGATACGATGTAAGCAGTTTCTTTATTCCGGAAACAAACCGCCTCGTCGGTGCATTCGGAGAGCTTTATCTGATCGGGAACATAGTGCAAGCACAAATGACGCATCGGGGAATTCTCCCCACAATTCAAACCGAAATTAACCCGGTCGGAAGATTTATTCAACTACGGTACGGTTATGAGTTTAATAAATTTAATCCACAATTGGAGTACGACGAATCGGAAAACATACTATATACCGATTACGATCGCCCGAGTTTTCATCGTGTCGAGGGTGAATGGCGCGAACATCGCCGGCTATCGAGATATCAGACATTGAGTGCACGGCTTCGCGGCGGTTCGATCATCGGGAATGAAGTTGATGATTTCTTTAATTTTTATATCGGCGGATTGATGGGTATGCAGGGGTATCCGTTTTATTCACTCGGTGGAAATGAATACGCTTCGTTAAATGTGACGTATCGCTTCCCGATCTGGGAAGGCATCGACTTCAGGATTGCCCATTTACAATTCGAACGGTTGTACGGCTCGGTGTTTGCCGATATAGGAGATGCGTGGACTGGATCGTTCCCGGGTGTCGATGAACTAAAACGCAATATCGGATTCGAACTCCGGCTTGAATCATTCTCATTTTATTCATATCCAACGAGAATTTTCTTCAGCGCAGCTTATGGTTTCGACGAGTTTACGCGCGTCTTTCGCAATGAACCGGTAACGTATGGAAAACAATGGAATTTTTATTTCGGTATTCTATTTGGATTTGATTTGGGGACAGGATCATTATGGAAAAGATAAAATATATTTTAATTTTAGTATTGTTTCCCGTGTTATCGATTGCAGCCGAGCCGCCGTTTATGAGCGTTCCGGTTTATCAATCGATTTTCGATCACGATGTAATGGATTATTATTCCGGTTCATTTGTAGAAACAATCGAGTTTAATGAAGATGTCTACTACGGCGTCAATACACGAAGAAAATCGTCGCTCCTTGCCGGATTTATGTCGGCGGTGGTTCCGGGAGCGGGAGAGGTATATGCCGGAAGATGGTGGCGCGGTCTTCTGCATTTTGGTCTCGAAGTAACCGGTTGGGGGTTTTATATCCATTACAATGCCGAGGGTGACGACCAGACAAAACGATATCAGAATTATGCCGACCGGTACTGGGATGTAACAAAATATGCCCGCTGGCTAAATGTATATTGGGGGGCAAATATATTTATTAATCCCGACGATACCCTTCCGCCCTGGGAACGTGTTGATTGGAACGAACTCAACGAATTCGAATACACGATTTCACAGTTTTCACACCGGCTTGAGCCGTTCGGCACGCAGCAGTATTATGAGCTTATCGGCAAGTATCCGCAATATACACGGGGGTGGGAGGATTCGAATCCTATCGGAAATTTCGAACCGGCGGAAAATCAACTTCGGGCGGAACAGGATGCATACTTTGACGATATTACCGAGATGTTTTCGTTTTATTCGGGCAAACGCGGATATGCAAATACCTTGTATGCCCGTGCGCATAATGCAGTCATTGTTGTTTTTTTGAATCACTTTGCAAGCGCTTTTCATGCAGCGTTTCTCGCACATCGTTTTAATCAGACTCAACTTAGAGTCGATCTCGAGAATCGAAAGGATTTATACGGCGAACGGTTTGTTCCGATGATGAAATTGTCGATAGGTTTTTAGTTAATGCCTCTCCCCCCGGGCCCCACCTGCCCCGTGCTGTATGCGGGGTCTCCGCTCGCTCCCAAAACTACTTCCGCACCCGCATCAAATTAAACAATCCCGCAACAAAGAAAATAATATTCGGCAGCCACGCCATAAGCATGGTATTATATTGGCCGCTATGACCGAGCGTTTCGCTGATAGCCATGAAGGCCATATAGAGAAAGGTAATAAGCACCCCGATGGCGAATTGTAGCGCCATACCGCCGCGGCGTTTTTGTGCGGAGAATGGCACCCCGAATAATATCACAACCAGACTTGCGAAGGGAAACGCTATTTTTGCATAATAATCTACCTCCCAGCGGGCGGTTTGTTGCCCTGCCC
>PWTU01000523.1 GCA_003562775.1 Ignavibacteriales bacterium | reverse complement strand
CCGATGCAGATGGTGCTTATATTCTTAAAAGGAAATTAAAACTGTATGATAATGATGGGGAAATGATACCTCCTTTTAGATCTATGTATATCAAGAACAACTTTGTTTATATCCCCAGTGATTTTAATGGGGTTGTGTATAGATACTCAATTCAAAATCTAATTAGTGGAGGAAAAAACCATGATAAAACGAAATCTATTGATTAAAATTCAGCTTATTGTACTGTTAATCTTCGCTATATCCTATAGTACGCTTCCGTCGTCTGGCGATATGGCATGTTGTGACCCTGGAGCAAGACCAACCTGTAAGGTTGAGTGTTGCGCCGCAATTGGGTGGACTTCTTCGGTTTGTGTTGCATATGAATGCGAACTTTGCCATTGTGCATCGTATTATATCGATCCATACTCGGGAGAGCTCTTAACTGATGATATTTTCTTAATTTGTGGTTCTGTATGGTATGTATAATAAATTCTAAATTTCAAAATCTATAAAACCATTAATAGAACAATTTGTTTTGTGTCCAGTGGTGTATTCGGTAGTTATGAGAGGAAGGGTAGACGGCAAACGTGAGACGTGAAATATCTTTTACCGCTAAGATAGAGAGCATCACGGAAGGAGATCGAAACATACCCCGGATCGTTTTCAATCAACCAATCAATCATTCATTCAATCGTTAATGTGGAGGCCATCTTGCCTGCGCACAATCCTAAGTATAGATGGTCTCCACCACCACCTGCTCATGCAATCATGCACCCATGCAATCAAGCTCCCCCCCTTGCAATTCACCTCCTCATTTCTTTACTTATTACCTTACAAACGTCTCACAAATAGAGGGTTAATAATGATCTGGGAGCAAAAGACCATCACGCTCAAACCCCGCGGACGCGGATTTCACATCGTCACCGATGAAATTACGTCTCAATTGCCGGAGCTAAAAAACATCGCAACCGGCATCGCACATATCTTCATCAAACACACCAGTGCGAGTTTGACCATCAACGAAAATGCCGACCCCGACGTTCGGACAGATATGGAATCCCATTTCAACCAGATGGTGCCGGAAGATGCCCCGTATTACCGCCATACTGTGGAAGGTCCCGACGATATGACCTCACACATTAAAAGCTCGCTTCTCGGTAGCAGCGTCTTCGTGCCGGTTACCGACGGAAAATTCAATTTAGGCACGTGGCAGGGCATCTTTTTATGCGAGCACCGCAACGCACCCCACCACAGAAAAGTTATCGTTACCTTATTCGGAGCAGATAATAAAGAATAGCTGCGAATAGAAAAATATTCAATTTGCGAATTGACCGAAAAATTCCGATATTAATACTTTCTAAATTTTTTTTAATCATAAAGGCCGGTAAAGCAGGAGAAAATTGTTTATGGCGCGTGCGATGAGTAATATGGAGTACCTACGCCAGTTTATAAAAGACAAAAATGTCGCATCTCTCTTCCCCACCTCACAGTTTGCAGTTAAAAGAGCTTTTAAAAATATAAATATGAACGGGTATAAGGTTATTGTCGAATACGGACCCGGCGAGGGGGCGTTCACGCGCCGCATGTTGGATCGTATGGCGCCCGATGCACATCTCATTGCCATCGAAACGAACGAGCAGATGGTAAAAGCATTAAAAAGAATTAACGATAAACGCCTTATCGTCGTGAACGATTCGGCGGAAAACATCCAATCGATATTACACAAAAACGGTTTCGACAGTGCGGATTGCGTGGTTTCGGGCATTCCGTTTACATTTCTAAAGCGGCATCAACGGGTGAACATCGTAAAATACACGCGCGAAGCCCTGAGTTCGATGGGTGTTTTTATCGTGTATCAGAATTCATATTATGCGGTGAAGTATCTGGAAAAGGAATTTAACCACATCGCCCGCGATTTCGAACCGCGCAATATTCCGCCGCTGTTTATAATGCGGTGCAGGTTGTAAATCACCACTTACGTGCAATTGCTTTGTGTTTTATGATAACAATTTCCCCGTCCCCACACTTGATTATTATTTCACACTTTAATACCTTTAAACCTATATATTAAACGACTGCATATAACTTATCTTGTATTTCATGATTCACCGTCATTCTGCATTTTTTGAAACGTTAAGAGGAAAACAAAAATGCCTTCGTTAATATCAGCAGCATGGACAAGCGTCGGGAAAAAAATTCTCACCGCTGTAACCGGATTAGGCCTGAGTGTGTTCGTTTTGTTGCATTTGCTTGGTAATCTTGCATATTTCGACAGCGACCCGAATGCGATTAATCGCTACAGCCATTTTTTACATAATCTGGGAACACTATTCTATACGCTCGAGTTCATTCTTCTCGTTGCAATAGCGCTGCACGTGATACTCGGGATTGTGATATATGTACGACGAAAAAAACTTCGTCCGGTCGAGTATGCGGTATCGGCGACGCGCGGCGGTGCAAGCAAAAAGAACTTCAGCTCTAAAACGATGATCTGGACGGGCATTATTCTTCTCGTGTTCATCGTGATTCATCTCCAGACGTTTAAATGGGGACCCGGTGTGGAGGAGGGGTATGTTGCAACGGAAAACGGAGAGGAACTCATCATTGAAGGCAAACCCGTCAAAGACGTTCATCAGCGATTAACTGAGGTCTTTAAAAAAGAGGGGTACGTGATAGGATATCTCGCAGTTATGATATTTCTCGGTTTTCATCTGCGGCATGGGGTTTGGAGCGCTTTTCAGTCATTAGGAGCAAATAACCCCAAACTTTCACCGATACTATACACCATCGGCGGCATATTTGCCGTGTTCATAGCGATCGGCTTTCTATTCCTGCCAATCTATATTTACTTTTTTGTCTGAACAAAATCGCACAGAGGATCATAATGAAACTCGATTCGAAAATTCCGTCAGGTCCGGTAAATGAAAAATGGGATCTGCATAAGAACAGTATAAAACTCGTCAGCCCGGCAAATAAGAGGAAATTCACTGTCATTGTCGTCGGTACCGGTCTCGCCGGCGCCTCTGCGGCGGCTTCCCTCGGTGAACTCGGATACAATGTGAAAGCATATTTTATTCACGATACTTCACGCCGCGCACACAGCATCGCAGCGCAGGGGGGCATTAATGCCGCTAAAAATTATCCCAACGACGGCGATACGATATGGCGGCTTTTCGTCGACACGGTGAAAGGCGGCGATTTCAGGGCGCGTGAGGCGAATGTATTTCGACTTGCACAGGTTTCGGGAGCGATAATCGATCAATGTGTCGCACAAGGTGTTCCTTTCGCAAGGGAATACGGCGGCTTGCTTGCCAACCGGTCTTTTGGCGGCGCGCAGGTCTCGCGTACGTTTTACGCCCGCGGACAAACCGGTCAACAGCTTCTGCTCGGTGCGTACAGTGCAATGATGCGTCAGGTAGATGCCGGGCAGGTGAAACTTTTCCCGCGGCGCGAAATGCTCGACCTTGTGGTTGTTGACGGAAAAGCGCGGGGAATTATCACACGCAATCTTATAAACGGCGATATCGAACGGCACGAAGCGCATGCAGTCTTACTCTGCACCGGCGGATACGGCAATGTTTATTATTTATCGACAAATGCGAAAAATTCCAATGCCACTGCAGTGTGGCGATGTTATAAACGCGGCGCTGCATTCGGTAATCCCTGTTTCACGCAGATACATCCCACGTGCATTCCTCAATCGGGCGACTATCAATCGAAACTAACATTGATGAGCGAGAGCTTGCGAAACGACGGGCGCGTCTGGGTGCCGAAGAATAAAGGCGATAAACGAAACCCGAACGATATCCCCGATAAAGAACGCGATTATTACCTCGAACGTAAATATCCGAGCTACGGAAATCTTGCACCGCGCGATATCTCCTCCCGTTCGGCAAAAGAAGTATGCGACGAGGGACGGGGCGTCGGCGATTCCGGTCTTGCCGTATATCTCGATTTCCGGGATGCAATCAACCGGCTCGGAAAAGAGGTTATTCGCCAGCGATACGGCAATCTCTTCGATATGTACCAGCGCATCACCGATGAGAACCCGTACGAAGTCCCGATGCGCATATACCCCGCAGTTCATTACACTATGGGCGGCTTATGGGTCGACTACAACCTGATGAGCACCATACCGGGATTGTATGTACTCGGCGAAGCGAATTTTTCCGATCATGGCGCCAACCGGCTCGGCGCAAGCGCTCTTATGCAAGGACTTGCCGACGGATATTTCGTGATTCCCTATACGCTCGGCGATTATCTTGCATCGACCGAGTTGCCCGGGGTTTCACCCGAGGACGATGCATTCAACGAAGCAACCGACAATGTATCGCAAATGACCAGGAAGCTTCTCGGCATTAACGGTAATAAAACGGTATTGCAATTTCATCGTGAGCTCGGTACAATTATGTGGGATAACGCCGGCATGGCCCGGACGAAGAAGGGGCTTGAACTGGCGATCAAACAAATCAAAACACTCCGGGAGGAATACTGGCAAAATCTTAAACTCATCGGCAACGACCGGGAATTAAATAAAGACCTCGAATACGCCGGCCGTCTCGCCGATTATTTCGAACTTGGCGAACTTATGGCGCAGGATGCCTTACATCGAAAAGAATCCTGCGGCGGACATTTCCGCGAAGAATACCAGACCGAGGATGGTGAAGCGCTCCGCAACGATAAAGAGTTTACTTATGTCGCTGCGTGGGAATATAAAGGAGAAGGGAAAAAACCAAAGCTGCATAAAGAACCTCTGAAATTCGAAGCGGTGAAACTTACACAAAGAAGTTATAAATAATTTTGTCATATTATTATTTTGCTTTAAAAATTAAGGAGACTATTTTCCTATGAAGCTCAATCTGAGAATTTGGCGGCAAAAAGGACCCGACGAAAAGGGGTATTTTAAAAACTATACCGTCGAAGCCAACGAACATATGTCGTTTCTTGAGATGCTTGATTTTTTAAATGAGGATCTTATTGCCAAAGGAGAAGAACCGGTTGAGTTTGACAGCGATTGCCGTGAAGGTATTTGCGGCTCGTGCGGCGTCGTTATCGACGGAGTTTCACACGGACCATGGCAGGGTGCGGCAACCTGTCAGGTTCATATGCGCCATTACCGCGACGGCGATACCATCGTCATCGAACCGTTCCGGGCCAAAGGATTTCCTGTTATCAAAGATCTTGTCGTAGATAGAAGTGCATTCGACCGTATCATGATAGCAGGCGGCTATATATCCGTAAACACCGGAGCGCCGCCCGACGGTAATACAATTCCCATCCCGCAGGATAAAGCCGAACGGGCGATGGATTTTGCGGCGTGCATCGGGTGCGGAGCGTGTGTCGCCGCCTGCCCGAACTCGTCGGCATCGTTGTTCACCGGAGCAAAGATAGCGCAACTTGCATTACTTCCTCAAGGCGAGACGGAACGTAAACGCCGCGCCCGGAGAATGATCGATCAAATGGAGAAAGAAGGATTCGGCGATTGTTCAAATTACGCGGAATGCGAGGCGATCTGCCCGAAAGAGATTTCCATCGAAGCGATCGCGCGTATGCGGCGGGAATATATGAAAGCGGTGTTTTAGTTCTTTAGTTATTAATGTTATCGGGATACTCCTATCGTCGTTTTAGAATCGCTTGAAGAAACCTTCTGTCTTCTATATCTCTTTCTCGCATGCTTTGTTTTGTTTTAAGGAGAGCATCAACTTTAAGGAACGGAATTCTAACTCCGCTGACTGTCTCGTACTCGATTTGATCCTGAACTTCACTAAATGTAATACCGCATGCACTTCCCATCAGGTCCACCAGAAACTCGTCCGCAACTCTTACCACGGTATATTCCCGAATGTCGGTTACATTGACTTGCTTCACTGCACCGTCCGGCAACAAACTCAGCGCTGCTTTAATACGTTCGACATTCTCGGGTGAATCATCTACGAGCAGGTCGATGTCTTCGGTTGTCCGGTTCAAACCATAATGAATCATTGCGAAACCACCGATCACAACATAGAGTGCTCCGGCTTCGTTGAGAAATCGACATACATTTAATAAGTCTTGGAGTGTCGGGACTCGAGAGAATTCTTGACCAGCATATTCATTAACCATTCGTCGGCTTCCTTAAATGATTTGAACCGGTACACACCCCTGGGACAAACGCCTGTATTTCCCCGGATCTTTTGTAAAAGCTGTTGCAGCCGGTCCATTTCTTTTAAACCGGAGGCAATCTTCCGCCTTCCAACAACTTTCATTTCTCCTTTCATGTCAAATCTCTGTCGGTGTTTAGAACGTATAGAGTAAAATTTATACAAATTCACAGGTAAACTAACAAAAAATTAAATGCCATGCAACTACAAATTTCGTGAATCATACTCAAGCATCTTTAACAGCTCCCAAATATATTTTTGCCTAGGAATTTCAAAGTTTATATTTTTATTTCGCCACAAAAACCCCAAACCACCCCCGCCGCGGCGGGCGCCAATCCCGATAGCTATCGGATTTACGTAGTTATGTTCTACATTATACTATACAAATTATATAATTATTTGTATGGTATACTATAATAATTCCAAAAAGTCAAACCAAATAAAACAATAAGCAGTTTTTTCCCTGCCAGTTGCTGTATTCACTTAAATATATTAACTTACAGAAGATTGGTAAATCATTACTTTATTGCCCAGGAATTTCAAAGTTGCAGCAATATATATATGTGTTAACAGTTAATGGTTATTGGTTAATAGTTAATCGGAACAGCGAGTTACTATTAACGACAGGGACATCACATTGGGACAAATTACCATTAACCATTAACTATTAACTATTAGTTATCATTTAAATCGATTTACGAAGTTATGTTCTTTATCTCATTATTCCTGATTTTATATCCTGCGTATGCAGCCGATACTCTCACTGTTGAGGAGCAGGACTCCGTTGTTTTTGAACAGCGGGACACCCAATTTATTAACGAATTCGCAATTGCGGTGCAACTATTCGAAGATGGCGATTACAGTCTTGCAATGGACCACTTCAGGTCTATCATCGAATCGCATCCGCAAACGTCGCAGGGAATTGAGTCGCGCTTTTATCTCGGGATGGTGTATCGCCATATGGGACAACCCGAAAACGCCCGTATGACTTTGCAAACATTCGCACTTACCTTTCCCGATCACAAGCGCGCACCCGATGCGTGGTGGAATATAGCAGATATTTACGCAGAGCAAAACCGTTTCACCGATGCGGGACTTGCGCTCGAACGGCTATTTCAATTTCATCCCGATCATAAGATCGTACCGTCTGCGCTGCTTCAGGCAAGCACCTATTTTGAGAAGGCAGGCGACCGGAAAAAATCCGATGAATTTCTTCGTCGAATAATCCTTCAACATAGTACGTCCGAAGTAATTTCCGATGCCCGTTTACGATTTGGCTTTTACCGGCTTGAAGACAGCGCTTATTCAAAAGCGGCAAATGTATTTCAAAGAGTGACCCCGGAAATCCCCGAACAGGCAACCGACAACCGGTCCCGGACTATGCGGGCGCAGGCGATATTCGGTTTAGCCCGCTCCTATCACCTCCGGCGTATATTTGATAGAGCCGAACAGGAATACAACCGCGTGATACATCAATATGAGAACACCCCTTCACACCCGGATGCACTGCTCCATCTGGCACTGTTACATCAACAACAGGGCAAGCACCTCGAAGCGGTTGATCTATTCCGCCGCACACAGCGTGCAACCGGCGGCAGCGACGATGACGTCAAAAAATACATTGCACGGCGGGCGATGTTCGGTATTGCCGAAAGTTACAATGCACTGGGCGATTATTCAAGCGCCGCCACCTTTTTCGACCTCTATGCACGACAACATGCTCAAACTGCAACAAAAGAGGAACTGATAACCATCTGGAAAGGAGCAGCAAGGGCAAACGAAGGAATGCGAAATTATTACCGTGCAGTGGAATGGTGGGACCGGATCATACAGATCGATGCGCCGGCTCAAATACAGGAAGAAGCGTACATTCGATCTGCCATGAATTATCATCAAGTCGGTCAATATAATAACGCGACCGAACGTTTGCGAACGTACGCCGACACCTTTCAAACCTCTCACGTTGCCGAAGCGCTCTACCGTTTAGGCAAGTTATATGAAAAGCATCATAACGATCACAGGAGAGCACTGGCAGCGTATGAAGAACTTGCCTATCGTTTCCCTGAATCACGTTTTATTGACGATGCAATACTCAATCAGGCAAGAATGCAGCTCGAGATTGAAAATGACCGGACGGCACATCATATTCTCCGTGAATTTCCGCAACGATTTCCGGGCAGCTCATTAATTGAAAAAGCCACGGCATTGCGGGAAGAAATCGAAGTATATCATTTGCAGGACCGTGACGGGGGATTCCAGAGCATCACGATGCTTATGAGCGAGATGATTGCAGGGGCGCCTCGCGGCGAGCTTGCATTCCAGCTCGGCAACATTTATCTCGATAAACTCAAGCAATATCCCGAAGCGGCACGTCAATTCGAGATTGCTCTGTCAATGGAATTATCCGGAGATAAAAAATCACGGGCGGAATATCTTTATGCGTATTCACTTTACAGAATGGCCCGGAAGTCAACCGATCGCCGGCCGGAAGTACTCGATAAATTGTATGAATTAAGTACGGCGGCAAACCGTGAACGCTCTCCGAACAGAGAAACAATCTCGTATTACCATCTTGAAGTCCTTCGTTCCGTTGCCGGTCGAATGGAATATATTGACGCCGCGAAAAAATATATCGAAACATTTCCGCGCGCCGACCACACGATCGCTGTGCGAATGGCACTCGCCGGAGCGCTTGAGGAAAACGAAGAAAAAACACGGGCAGTTGAAATATACCGGGAGATTATCCGGCAATCTCAGAATCAACCGGTTGCAGGAGATGCAATGGTCCAGCTTGCGAATAACTATCTCACAGTCGATGAAGATAGTACTGCGCTCGAACTGTTTACCGCTTATATCAGACGACATACAAACGGTATACACATTGCCGATGTTATACTGACGGCCGCAGATCTGCACCGGAAAAACGGCCGCTACAGGGAAGCGATCGATCTCTACAGACAATTTGTCCGTACGTATACATATCATAACAAAATCGATAACGTGAGAGAAAATCTTGCCTTCGTTCTTTTTGAGGATAGCCGCTATAACGAATCGCTTGAAATTTTCGAAGACATAGTTGCACAGTATCAATCTTCATATTACGATCCCGCGGTCGTTCCGGAAAACATTTTATATGTTGCCGCAACTGCCGCGTATCGAGCCGGAAATATGGATCAATCGATTGAATATTTTGAACGGTATATAATCAGAGACCGCTCATCCGAATATTCCGGAATTGCATCCATCATATTGGGAGAATTGTATAACCGGCGAGGTGAAACGCAGATATCCGGTTTTTATTTCGGACGCGCTGACGAAATCCTCGCAGGTGGAACGGCAAACAAAGATATAGCCGATTTGTTATATGATAACGGACGATACGAAAAAGCGGTCCCCCATCTCAACGCCGTTGCAACGAACGTCGATTCGGAAGAGCTGCGCAAAACATACCGGATGCGCGAGATCATCGCGATGCTGCGAAGCGGACGTATCGAGGACAGTCGCCGGCGAATCGAAGCGTTTAAGAGCGATTTTCCGCAGGGGAAAAATGCGCTCATCGAATTTGATTTCGAAATTGCGATGCGGCAATTCAGAAACCGATCGTACGATAATGCTGCACAGGCATTCCAGCAATTTATTCAACAACATCAGGAACATAATAGAATAGCGTATGCACATTTCTACCTCGGCAGAACATGGGAAGCGGTCGGACGGAGGAGCGATGCAAAGAGAAAATACGGGGAAGTATTCGAGAAATTTCCGGATTCCGGCATCATACCGGATGTACATCTTGCTTACGCAGGACTATTAATGCGTGAAGAACAATTTATCGAAGCCATAGATCATTACCGTATCATTGTCGAAACCGCATACGATGATGACGATTTGATGTATTATACAATGCAAAACCTTTCTCAGGCATACGAAGAAATCGGATTTAACGAAGCTGCCCTCGAATTGATAGACGAATTCATTGAACGGTTTCCGAACGACCCTAAAGTCGTCGATATGAATATAAAAATAGGAACTTTGTATCAGCGGGCACGGTTATATGAACGGGCGATAGATAAATTTCAATCGCTGATCCTCTATGCCGACCGCGCCCTCGAAACGGAGCTTCGGTATTACGCCGGCGATTCGTATCATGCAATGGGCAATCACCAGAGAGCTATACATGAATTTTTAACCGTTGCCGAAATCGATCCGCGCACGACACAGCTCGATTGGACGGCGACAGCATTATACATGGCAGGGCAATCGTATGAGCAAAAAGGAAATCCATTGCAGGCGATTGCAATGTATCAGGAAATCATCGATCGGCGCGGCATCGAAGCGCAGTATAAAGCGGCGGCGCGTCGTGAAATTGAACGCGTTCGCAATATGATGAATCAAACAAATTAAGAAAAATTAAATGAGATGATGATGTTCAATTACGAAACCGAATACATAATACGCAAAGTACAAAATAAAGTCCTCGGCGAACGCGAGAGCATCACTCTTCGTTCGATTCTATCTGCGCCGATTCATAGTGCTATAAAGGTGTATTTCCGCGCAAGCGTCGCCGACAAGCACGGAAGCCCGAAGCGTTTCCATAAAGAACAAAATACAAACATCGATAAATTAAAATCTGAAATCGATTTGTTGTTACCGTCCAATTATTCATTTGACAGAGACACTTGTTTAACGCTTCTCACCGATGCGGTTCATTTCCAATTTAATTACCTTTGCCGCCCGCGATGGACGATGAAAGAATTTTTCTTCCACAATTCATCTACCCTGACGATACCGGAACTCAAACAAGGATTTATCTATTTTTCAGCATACGACTACTATCCGAAAATTCTTTTTCCCTACTTACGAAAGAAAAAAATTACACATATTGAAAGTACATCGTTCGATGAACTCATATTAAAAATAGACAGACTTGCACTTGGAGATGCAACCGCTGACGACTTCGCCAAACTTCTGCAGCCATTATCGGATTTCATCAGATACGGCAGGGAAACCAATGACGGTTCCATTCCTGAACACGCACTTTCACTATTTTTTGACGATAAACAATTTAATTATATAAAAACACATCTTGAATCGACGCTCAAACAAAAACAGATTGAACAAATCACCATCGATGAATTGCGGGAGTACTTAGCCAGTATGCCGGATAATATCGACGTAAAACCTGAAGAAGCGGCCGCACAAACGAAGGCGGCAGGAGAAAATATCGACGATAAACCCGATCCCCCCCCGGTCATCGAAGAACCGTATGAAGAAGAACCGGAACCGGCAGAAACTACTACCGATATAAGCGATAGAGCGGAATTAGAACCGAAGGAGGACTTCGAAAAAACATTAGGTGGCGACGACCAAAACGATCAGCCGGAGGCAGAGAAAGAATCCGAACCGGCCGAAAAATCCATAGAAGATATAACGGAACTAAAACCACAAAAGACCGCATCATCGATGCCGCCCCTTGAGCTTTTAATTGAAGACGACGAACGCAAACGGTTTATAAGAAGATTATTCAACAATGATGCGGCGTATTTTGAGGTGGTCGTTCAAACATTGAATAAAATTTTATCATGGAAAGAAGCTTCGCTCTACATCGATGAGATTTTCTTAGTAAACGGCGTCGATCCGTATTCGACCGATGCAGTAAACTTTACCGACAAAGTATACACCAGATTTAATCAGAAATCGGTGTATAATAAATGAAATTCATCGATACAGCAACCATCGCCGTCGAAGGCGGCACAGGCGGCAGAGGATGTGTAAGTTTTCGGAGAGAAAAATATGTGCCGAAAGGCGGACCGAACGGCGGCAATGGCGGCGACGGCGGCAGTGTCATCATTCGCGCCGACCGGAACCTTAATACACTTCTCGACTACAGGTACAAAAACCGTTATAAAGCGGAACGCGGAGAACACGGTAAAGGATCCAACAAACACGGTAAAAGAGGGAAAGATGTTTTACTACGGGTGCCGGAAGGCACGATCATTCGTGACGAGAAGACCGAACAAATAATAGCCGATCTTACGGAACATGATCAGGAAATTATTGCAGCAAAGGGAGGAAAAGGCGGCAAGGGGAATGCCGAATTTGCAACGTCTACAAACCGTACTCCCCGTTATGCCGAACCGGGAAGCGAAGGAGAAGAACGGACAATAATTCTTGAACTTAAACTGCTTGCCGATGTCGGACTTGTCGGCTTACCGAATGCGGGTAAATCGACGCTTATTTCAAAAATCTCCGCCGCCAAACCCAAGATCGCCGATTATCCGTTTACAACGCTCACACCGAATCTCGGAATAGTCCAGGCGCGTGAATTTCAGACGTTTACCGTTGCAGATATACCAGGCCTTATCGAGGGCGCACATCAGGGAAAAGGCCTCGGAACACAATTTTTGCGGCATATCGAAAGAACCTCGGTGCTGGCATTTCTTATTGAATCAATCGATGAAGATCACCGTTCTACATTTGAAGCACTTGCCGATGAACTCCGCCGGTTTAATCCGGCAATGCTTGATAAATCGAAAATATTAATTTTTACCAAGAAGGATATTGCGGACGATCAAACCCTGAGAAAACTACAATCATTTTCAATTAGCAGTGAAATCCCGACGTTGATTATATCCGCCGTAACCGGCGAAGGCATACAGGAATTTATCGACATTGCATGGGAAAAACTGAGCTTTGAACGTAATGAAGTAAAATAATGTGAATTATTTAAGATAAAATTGTCAGTCTTGCCAATCAGTTTCTTTTTTCGTAATTTTCATAGTAGTCACATTTGAACACTATTCAGGACTCTCACCGGATCAAAATGATATTGATTTTTGTTCTTACTCATACTATACCTTCTCAAAGAGGAACCCACCCCCTCCCACTTTCCCATTTTGAATTGGAAAAATCTAATCTGTATGGAAATGAAAAAACTAATCACAACGGAGATCTATTATGGATACCTTTGAACTTATAGAAAAAAACGATCACGAACAAGTTGTCTTTTGCTCAAATAAATTAGTGGGCTTACAGGCAATAATTGCAATTCACGACACTTCACTCGGACCGGCGCTCGGCGGTACGCGTATGTGGACGTATAAATCTTCGGAAGAAGCGTTAAAGGATGTTCTGCGCTTATCACGCGGAATGACCTATAAAGCATCGGTTGCAGGATTAAACCTCGGCGGAGGGAAAGCCGTTATTATAGGCGATCCAAATAAAGATAAGACGGAAGATCTATTCCGGTTCTTCGGAAGATTTGTTGAAGGACTTGCAGGGCGATACATTACTGCGGAAGACGTCGGCACCGATGTTGAAGATATGGAATTTGTAAGAATGGAAACAAAGTATGTTACCGGTATATCCCGCGCGCTCGGAGGAAGCGGCGATCCGTCGCCCGTTACCGCATACGGCGTCTATGTCGGAATGAAAGCGTGTGCAAAGGAAATATTCGGCAGCGATTCACTCGAAGGGAAGAAGATCGCCGTTCAGGGTGCGGGAAACGTTGCGCGATACCTCTGCGAGCACCTTGCAAAAGAAAATGCCGACATTTTGGTATGCGATATCTATGAAAATAAAGTAAAAGCGATTACTGAGGCGACCGGGGCAACATCGATCGATCCCGATAAAATATATGAGGCCGATGCGGATATTTTTGCACCGTGTGCGCTCGGAGGCATTATCAACGATGATACAATTCCAAAATTCAAATTTAAGATTATAGCCGGCGGCGCCAACAATCAATTACTTGATGAAAATAAACATGCAGCCGTCCTGCTTAAGGAAGGTATTCTTTATGCTCCCGATTATGCAATCAATGCCGGAGGACTCATCAATGTATCTAATGAATTCGAGGGATATAATCAGGAACGCGCACTCAAACAAGCTGAAACAATTTATCAAAGAATTCAACAAATTATAACTATATCAAAAGAAAGAAACATTACCACACAAGAGGCCTCCAGTCGTTTGGCTGAAGATCGCATCAGGTCAATCAGCCAGGTAAAACAGATCTATGCCGGTTCTTCGACATTTACGGGGCGTCTCGGTGAAACTGCAACACGAAGGTAAATTAATGTATGGGGTCCCTCCTCAATGAATATCGTAGAGGACGGACTCCATTATAAATATGTTTTATAATTATGCGTTATAAACGGCGTCTTGTACGGGAAAAAACTTTGCAAGCATTGTATGCGTTGGAATTATCCGACGATCCTGTCGATCATATTCTGACCTGTACAATCGATCAACTGCGTGATGATAAAGATTCACACGCATTTGCACGATTATTATTTCAAAAGTGCATTGATGCAAAGTCCGAGATCGATCTGTTGATTCGCGAACAAACGGCAAACTGGGAATTCGACCGCATCGCGCTCATCGATAAACTGTTGCTGCGAATGACAATAACCGAACTCATGTATTTTGAAGAAATCCCGCCTAAAGTTTCCATCAATGAGGCCATCGAAATTGCAAAGCGGTTCAGTACCGATAAAAGCAGTCAATTTGTAAACGGCGTTCTCGATGCAATTCTTGAGCGTTTAAAGAAAGAAAACAAGCTCCGCAAAAGCGGGCGGGGATTGATTAATATTTCGGTAAATAACGCTCGCGGGGAGGAAACTAAGAACAAGACAACGTGATATCGACTCGAACATCCCCGGATACAGATAATCCACCGGGTAAGCGATTTCAGATTTTTATCTGGACGTTATTCGATCTCGGCAGCAACGCGTTCATTATGCTGATCCTGACGGTCGTTTTTCCGGTATATTTTACTACCGTTCTTGCAGCAGACCGCCCAGATGCAGATTTCCTCTGGGGTGCGGCGTTTAGTACATCTATGCTTATTGCCGCATTAATATCCCCGGTGCTCGGTGCAATTGCCGATCATTCGGCCGGGAAAAAACGTTTTCTGCTTTATTTCACACTTTTTTGTATAGCGTCCACCGCTCTCCTTTTTTACGTCGGTGAACACCGGCTCGCACTCGGCTTTGTTCTTCTTATCTTTGCCAATATCGGGTTCGAAGCTGGTCTTGTTTTTTACGATGCTTTTCTCCCTGAAATTACGACCGAGAGAAGTTACGGACGTGTGTCCGGATACGGATTTGCGATGGGCTACGTCGGATCGTTGTTGTCGGTGCTGGTTGCATATCCGCTTATCAGCGATGGGTTCACACCGGAAAATTACACAAATATTCGCTGGTCGTTCGTTCTTGCAGCAGGATTATTTACCGTTTTTGCTCTGCCGTTCTTTTTTGTTCTCCGGGATAGTAAAAAGGATGTATCCCGTTCAAAGTCGTACCTCTCAATCGGGATCAGCCGGGTTATCACAACGGTCAGGAATGTTAAACGATACAGCAATATCGGAAAATTTCTTATAAGTTATTTTATTTATTTCGACGCAATAAATACGGTGGTTATTTTTGCATCGATTTATGCAACGGTTACGCTTAATTTTTCGATTACCGAAATACTTCTCTTTTTCATAACCGTACAAACCACTGCCATTGCGGGGTCGCTCGGGTTCGGCATTCTCGCCGACAGCATCGGGCGAAAACACACCATCAGCATAACGCTCATAATCTGGATCGGTGTGGTAATAGGTGCATTTTTGTCGCAGGATAAACTTACATTTTTCATCGTCGGAACGATCGCGGGGCTTGCACTTGGATCCTGTCAGGCATCCAGTCGCAGTTTGATGAGTACGATTCTGCCGTTTCACAAGCGCACCGAGTTTTTTGGGTTTTACTCGTTTTTCGGTAAAGCATCGGCAATTATAGGGCCGGCCTTATTCGGATTACTCTCGACATTATTTAACCAGCGATGGGCGATTCTCTCGATCGGATTCTTTTTCCTCGTTGGTCTTATACTATTACAACGGGTAAAAGAAGAACCGTATAAACCGGAAGCCGACGAAATTACGATGCCGACATCACAGGATATGTGATACCATCCCGGTTCTTACGTCATCTCAATTTGTTTCACTATTCTGATCGACCCATTGTCGATGCGATCGAAAATATCTTTCAAATCCTTACCGGTTATCACAATGCCATGATTCTTCTGACACACGACAACACGCGCCGGATCGGGTGCATTCCGGATAACTGAGGCGGTATCTTCGCCAAGTTCAACCGTTCCGCAGGGATATGATGTTTTGGTGGCTGCGACGGTATGACCTGTCATTTTCGTGGCAGCATCATCAACCCAGCAATGGGCATGTATAATAGCACCGACTCCGGGATTTTCGGTATAAACCATCCAGTGTTCAATTGCATCAACCGACACACGGTTCGGTCGCTCTATGTGCTTTGGGATGCTGACAAGAATTGCATTTTTCTTTTTATCGTAACCCGTGACAAAATGAATATGTTCACCCACATGTTGCAGATTGGATTTATCAACTCCCGAAGCACTCATCCAGAATGTTTTATCATTATGCCTCACGCTTAGATTACCGTAACTGAGACCGCCGACGCGATACAAACGCCAGAGCTGACGCAGTGCTTCTTCGTTTAGAAATTGCTCTATCTTAATAACAGTCGGCAGCAGATCCATTTCATCAAGTTTTCGTCCGGCATAGTATAGTTGCCTGGTTTGCTCTGTGCCTGCCGCAAGTTCATCGGGTAAATCCTGAATAAATTCATTGTTGATAACAAATCTCGAGCACGCCAGCGGGGCAATTCGTTCGTAAGCATTATCGAAGTATTCATCCGATTTACCTTCTTGAAGAATTACACACGGAAATCCCTGCTCGGGCGTCACAAAATAGGTATGAAGCCCATTTCCGCTCCTTGAATGATAAATAAGCAGATTGGAAATATTTTTCAATAAGTGAGGATATGCAGTTTCAAGGATATGGCTTTGAGGCATTTTCCCTTCAAGAATCGAAACGACAAAAACACTTTGCGACTTTCGACGGTAAGGACGTGCCGTTTCATCATCCACTAAATTAAAAATTAATCCGGTATCGTCATTCGGGGTTTGATGATATTCGTGTCCCTGCGTTTGCATCCTTTGATGAATACCTTCCACAAACCAGCGTACCGTATCGGTGGCAGGTTCACCCACAATCGCATAACTTAACTTTGTACCATGTTGCTTTTCCACGTTTTGCTCCATTTAAAAAAAATAATGAAAAAGGTAATCGTAATTTCTTGATATTATTTGTTTTCCAATCGTTGGAGAACCCGTTTTAGTATCTCGTATATATCCGTTTCACTATATAAGGCATCCGTTTTTTCACCATTATTAACATCGAGATATATCTTTTTTCCGTAGCTCTTTTCACTGACCGCCATAAGGTCTTCAATTTGTCTTTGGGATAATGGCCGTTCGCCGCCGAGCAATCGTGCATAGAGTGTTATACGTGCAGTGTGCTCAAGCTTTTCCATTGTGAGATACGCCTGCTGCAACGTCGTGCCGTAGGTAACTGCACCGTGGTTGGCAAGTAACATTGCATTGTGCTCCTGTACAAACGGACGAATTGATTCGGGCACTTCATCCGTTGACGGTGTTGCATACTCTGCAAGCGGTATTTTTCCCATCATAACGAGTACCTCCGGCAGCACCGGTTTATCGATCGCCTGTCCTGCCGCTGCAAACGCTGTCGCAAAGGCGGGGTGTGCGTGCACGATGGCATTTACATCGGGCCGTTGTTCATAAATGAACAAATGCATTTTCAATTCGGTCGATGGTTTGCCTATTCCACCTACCGGCTTACCGGTCCGGTCAACCTCCAAAATATCGTTAACGGTGACATCACCTTTCGGTACGGAAGATCTCGTCGTATAAAATGTTCCGGTCTTGGTTCGTACACTAACGTTCCCGTCCGTGGCGCTCACCATGTCCTTCTCCGAAAGACGATGACACACTGAAACCACTTCCTGAAGCATTGATAATTCGTCGGGGTGTACCATCAGATGGATTCCAAAATATCAATTGCCATTTGGTATTTTTTAAAAGGCGGCAGCATATACGCACCTGCGACCATATGCTTTGATTCGCGGAGAAATTCTGCGGCTAATTTAACGCCCAACACTGCTCCGTTTTTTCCTGCAGTACGGAACTTATCACGGATCGAATCCGGAATATTTATTCCGGGAATTTCATTGTGTAAGAATTCTGCATGGCGATAACTTCTTAAGGGCATAACGCCCACCATTACAGGTATTTTCAGAGGATCTATTTTCTTCATAAACTCTTCCATCGTATGAGCTTCAAGCACCGGTTGCGTAAAAATAATTTGCGCTCCTTCTTCGACTTTCTGATGAAGTTTATCAAGCTCGTACTCTAAATCATCGGCAACCGGATTTGCGGCGCACGCGATAAGAAAATTAGTTTTTGTACCGATGGAATTGCCCATCAGATCGCGTCCTTCGTTAAACCGCTTAACCGCCCGGATAAAACCGACCGATTCAATATCAAATACCGATGTTGCGTGAGGATAATCCCCGATATTCGCAGGGTCGCCCGTGATAACGAGAATGTTTTTCAATCCAAGTGCGTGACACCCCAGAAGATCCGCCTGCATTCCGATCATGTTCCTGTCACGACACGCAAGGTGCGTAATGGTCTCCATACCCGTTTCGGACTGTACTTTATGGCAGATCGCCAGCGGAGTCATTCGCAGCCGGGCGCGTGCGCCATCGGTAATATTCACTGCATCGATGCCATGCTTTTTAAGATAAGTCGCTCCTTCGACTACACTGCTCATATCAAGCCCGCGAGGAATATCCAATTCAACGGTCGCGAGAAATTTCTTCCCGATATTTTGTGCAAAGAGCGATTTATCAGTTGCTGATTCCTCATCAATTTTATCTTTTTCCGGTTTTCGCTCTTTAACTTCAAGGTCCATCGCGCCCGGTGTTACATTCCTGACAGCTTTTCTGATTTCACGGATGTGAGCCGGCGTCGAACCGCAGCAGGCGCCGATTATGCGCACGCCTGCTTCGACAAGCTGTTTTGCATACATCGCAAGATATTCCGGGGTCGTATGATAGACCGAGCGGCCGTCACGCAGCGTCGGGATACCGGCGGCCGGCTGCGCCGACATAATAACGCCTTCCTGATACATTGACTTGATTATTCCGAACATGCGCTGCGGACCGACGGTACAGTTTGCACCGACAACATCAACCCCCCGCTTATGAATGTGCTCAACAACATCGATAGGAAAATTGCCGGCAAGAATAGCCCCGTCTTCCGAGAATGCTTTCTGGGCAATAAGCGGTAAATCGCTTGTTTCTTTTGCCGCCTGTATCGCTATATCCAGTTCATTAAGACTCACAAATGTTTCAAGCATTATCAAATCGACGCCGCCTTCTACGAGAACCTCGATCTGTTGCTTAAACGCATCTAACATTTGTTGTACGCTAATTTTACCGATCGGTTCAAGAAGTTTCCCCGTCGGACCGACGGCGCCGGCTACATAAATCGTTTTATCTTCATTTTCTTCATAGTAGCAGGAAACCTTTTTCGCAATTTCAACGCCTTTTTGATTTATTTCACGAACTTTATCCTGTAAATAAAAGTCCGATAAACGATATTTGTTGGCGCCGAATGTGTTGGTCTCAATAATGTCAGCGCCGGCGTCTACGTATTCTTTATGAATCCGCTCAACTATATCCGGATTTTTCAAGTTCTGGATATCATGAGGTAGTTCAGGATATTCATAAAGATCCAACAATGTCCCCATTGCACCGTCACAAATAATCAGACCCTCTTTCAATCTATCTCGAAACAATTTTTTCATAATCACGCAACTTTTTATAAGGAAACATACAGCTTATTATCTCGGAAAGAAACTATAGTATAAGTATATCTTTAAATTAATGCAAATTATGCGTATATTAATAAACATTTTCATATAACATATAATTCACTAACCGGGGACGAAAACAATGAAAACTTATCGGTTTTTACTTTGGGCATTAGCGCTCGCCGTGCTCATCGGCTGCAGTTCTGATATTCAAATTGAAGAAGAATGGCACTATTACGGGGCAGAGTTAACCAAAAACGATATCATGACAGTATCAAAAGCAGTGGAACAAATTGATGAACTTATCGACCAGGCGATCGTTGTACAGGGAGTAATAAAAGAGGTATGTCAGAGCCGGGGCTGCTGGATGGTTGTTGAAGAAAATGGGAAATCGATTCGGGTTCGCTTCGCCGACTATGGTTACTTTGTCCCATGGGAATCCGCAGGTAAGGAGGTCCGTATGCAGGGTACGCTCAATATTCATACAGTCAGTGAAGAACAAGCGAGGCACTGGGCCGAAGAAGCGGATGATCCGGAAGTGAAGCCCGAGGACATCCACGGCGAACAGGAGGTAATTATGATGATGGCTGATGGAGTTGCAATTAAAGGCGGGACACCTATTTCGCCCGAACAACAAGCGGTTATAGATGGAGAAGTTGACACCGATCATGAACACGATCACACTCACTAAAGAATAATTTTTGGAGCAGTGAGCAAAAACGATTACGACATACATCTTCTGTTAAAAGACCCAAACAGATTTATTGAAGAACATCAGAAAACCATCTCTTATGTTGTGAACAAATTTGTTTATACCGGTCTGATCACTTATCAGGAGAGGGACGATGTCGTGCAATTTATAAACGAAAAACTGCTTACCGACAAACTCAGTAAGATGCAGAAGCAATATCGGCCGACCTATTTTGTCGTCACCTATTTTTCAAAAATCGTCCACAATCTCTGTCTTGAATATTCACGAAAACAGCGCTCCTCCAAACGTATAGAAGATTTTTCAATCGATATCTCTCAAACAGATGTCGCATCCCCGGGTGATGTATCCCAACAAGTGCTTATTGATGAAGAAAGCAGGCGGCTCGGTACAATATTGAGAATGTACCACAAAGACCGGCATCGTATAGAACTTGTTCTAAAAGCACTATTCGGGATCGGGATCGACCGTGAAGATTTACTCGATTTATATCCGGGTGCAAGCGAAAATGATATTAATCGCCTGAGAAAAGAGTGCAATCCTACTTCCGACAGCGACAACAAAACGGATAAACAGTTATATAAAGTACTGACCGGCTTTTTGAACAAATACGAGAGAAAGCAAAATACCCCCGATGCACTCCGGAAATGGACCAATGTAAAAATTACCGAAATTATCGATTTGCTTAACGAAAAGCCGAAAACGTCAAATTACAACAAAGAAACATTAAAAATATTATTTCAATTTACCTATAAAAATTTCCATTCCAGTCAGTATATGTAATATATATAATAAAAAGCATTACTTTAACCCGGCATTATATGAGATATATTACCTTTTTACAATCCGACGGGCATTTAACAGAAGAGGCCATTCTCCTCTACCACGATGCGCTAAAACTGGAACGGGATGAAGAGCTTCCGGTCGAGGTACGAGCTCACGTACAGGATTGCCTGGAGTGTAAACGTTCAATATTTGAAATTTATACTATAACGGACGATTACGATTACAACTCGATGGGTCCTCACCCATATTTCGACCAAAAAAAAACCCTTTTCAAACTATCCGGTAAAATTATTACCCGCATTGCAGCCGGTGTTATCATTGTGTTTGGAGTTGCTTATTTGACGTATCTCTATTACCCGGCCGAAGATCCTCAGATTGCAATCGACGAACCGCCGGTTGAAGCGGTCGAACCTGCTCCACCCGACATAGAAATCGAAGAGACGCCGCCGGAACCGAGGGAAGTACCCGACCCAGCAGAGCTTTACGCAGCTAATTTTGAACCGTCACCATTTTATGAAAATCTGGTGGATCAGCCGCTGCGTTCACACATAATACGGGTTCAAACCCCGCAGCCGAATGAAGAAATTACGAATGATATACATTTTACCTGGGAGACGCAGACGCCGACAAGAGTACACCTTCACATTCTGGATAACAAAGGTAATGAGATCCGGAGCACAACAACAGATGAACAATCCATTATATTTACAGATAATCCGGACCCGGGAATTTATTACTGGCGGCTTGAAACCGGCGAAGAACTACTATATGTAGGCAAATTCATCGTTCCGGTTCCATGATAAATTTCCCCGGAAAAGTTCCATAATGCGGCCCTTTTGGCATATATATATACATAGAAATTATACTTTTTTATCTCTTGCTATTTAGCAAAGTGTTAATTATCTTCTTAAAAACTTTTACATTGCAATAAAAATCACTTAATCCAATCTATTTCACACAATTACTATATGAGGTGTATTTATGAATAAAATATTTACCAACACTTTCTTCGTTTTCGCTCTTGCAGTGTTTTTAATACTGGGCACTTCATCTATGGGTAATGCCCAAAATTTAGCGACACAGCAGGGTGACATCACAGCCGGCGGCGGCTTAACGCTGACAACCGGTGTCGGTGCAGAAGGCGGCGGTGAGATTGGCATTAACGGTGGTGGTTATTATGGCATTACAGACGATATCAGAGCCGGTTTGGGAGTCTCCATCTTCTTTGGAGATTTCGCACCTACTCAAATTAATATCGACGGCCACTATTTGTTTACCAATGAAGACAATTTAATTCTTTATGCTTTAGCAGGACTTGGATACTGGCGTTGGACTTTTGACTTTGGTCCCTTCGGTGGTAAACAAAGTTTTACTACATCCGGATTAAATTTGGGTGGTGGAGTTGAATATATAATGGATAGTTTTATTTTATTTGGCGAAGCGAAGCTTAATACTATTGGCGGGACTCCATTTAATATTACCGGCGGCATCAGATTAAGATTTTAATAAAAGAAAATATGCCCCCATAAACTATTATAATTATGGGGGCGTTTTATTATATTGTCTTACCCATTTTTAACTGTTAAAAACCGTTATTAACCGGCAAAACCAATCACTTTCTCAATCCGCTCAAATGCCCAATCAAGTTCCTCTTTCTTAATAATCAGCGGCGGGGCAAACCGTATAACCGTATCGTGCGTCTCTTTACACAACATTCCTTCTTCTTTTAACTTCTCACAATACGGCCGGGCTTTCTCGGTCAATTCTAATCCGATCCAAAGTCCGCGTCCGCGTACTTCTTTGATTTTCGGGCTTTGTAATTCTTTTAACCTGTTAAGAAAGTAATTTCCGAGTTCGGCGGAATTTTCAGCAAGTTTTTCTTCGAGTATGACTTTAATCGCAACGCGCGCAATTGCACAGCCAAGCGGGTTGCCGCCAAATGTACTGCCATGCTCTCCCGGATTAAATACCCCAAGCACTTCTTTTTTCGACAACACCGCCGATACCGGATAAAAACCGCCCGACAGCGCTTTCCCTATGATGACGGCGTCGGGTTGAACATCCTCATACTGAAATGCAAACATCTTGCCTGCGCGGCCAAGACCCGACTGAATTTCATCGAGAATAAACAACACATTATTCTTCTTACAGATATTGTATGCTTCGGTAAGAAAACCGTCGGGAGGGATAATAATGCCCGCTTCTCCCTGAATCGGTTCGACCAGAAACGCTGCCGTGTTCGGCGTGATTGCTTCCTCAAGCGCTTTTACATCGCCGAACGGGATTACCTTAAAACCGGGTGTAAACGGACCGAATCCCTTACGGTAATCTTCCTCAGTCGAGAAGCTGACAACAGTAGTCGTGCGCCCGTGGAAATTATTGGCACAGACGATAATCTCTGCCTTATCGTCGGGGATATTTTTCTTTGTATATCCCCATTTACGTGCAGCTTTAATCGCCGTTTCGACCGCCTCGGCGCCGGAGTTCATCGGAAGCGAAATATCCATCCCTGATATTTCATACAGGTCTTTATATAATAACGGCAACTGCTTGTTGCGAAATGCCCGTGATGTGAGCGTCAATTGATCGATTTGTTCCTTCGCTGTCTCCGCAATTTTCGGATGACAGTGTCCTTGATTTACGGCGGAATATGCCGCAAGAAAATCGAGATACTTTTTGCCCTCTACATCGTACAACCATATTCCTTCTCCCCGTTCAATCACGACATCGAGGGGATGGTAGTTATGAGCACCGTACTGATCTTCAAGCCGGATGTAATCCTGTGTCTTCATACATTTCTCCTTCTATTTAGGATTTTACAATACAGTGCGGGAATGGATAACCGCGGGAATTTAACGTATCCGGATAAATGATAGGATTGGCGATCCGGATACCCATTCTAACGTTACTTAAAAATAAGAAAAACCCGCGATATCTTCAAATTATATTCTTTTTAGCTCGATGCTTCCAATCGATGCCTGTATCTTCATTTTCACTCCTCCCTGATTTATCGGTCCTCTGATTGAGGTCCCCATAAAAGAACCCTTCATCGTCACCGGAAAATCGGTATGAATTCTGCCGAGCGTTGCTTCCGCGTCAAGATCAAACCCGACATCATCGGTTAACGAGACAATGACTTTGCCCGCCGATGAAGTAAGATAACTGTCCCGGGCGGGGGATTCCGTGAGCGTCAGCTTAAT
>PWTU01000290.1 GCA_003562775.1 Ignavibacteriales bacterium | reverse complement strand
TATTCTGTACTCTTCCTCATCCTTCAGATCAACAAAAATATTTGTCTTCAGGCGATATCTGATATTGGAGTTTAACCGCAATATCATTTCCGGTTTTAATACGGCCGAAAATTTCTCCGGTCTCTGACTGTCATCGACTACAAGAATTTCCCGTGCATAATCGATCCCGAGCGGAAGATTAACTTCAAGATGATCAATTTCGCTAAACAGCGCAATGCCATATCCTCCCTGGACGCTGTTTTTCAACCAGTACCCGCGGTACTGATTGCTTTGCATCGTGCCCTCTGTAAAGAGAAAAGTATGCAGCTGGGAGGTTGTAAACCAGTCAATACGAGTGCTGAACAACCAGTTGTTTGTCGATTCTATCCAGGGACCGTCGGCATAACTGGCTTCTCCATACGCACCTCGACCGTTCAAGCGAATTCTAAAACGGGTATAGCGTTTCTGAAATTCACTGTTCAGGGTTGCAACTCGAGTGCTGTTGTTTCCGCCGGTAATACTCGTACCTACCGCAAATTTAACATTCAAGGGATAGGATTGTTTCTCATCTTTTTTTTCACCATTATCTGCATCGGTCTCGCTATATAACGTACTGCCGATCAGGATGCTGCATAGTATAACAAAAAAACTATATCTCATAATCATTTACTATCCGTTACAAAGTTGTCTCACATCTTTACAGCTATGTATTTATTAATCTATTTATATATACCAATTAAGTCAAGTAAGAAGGCATATTGTAATGCTACTTCCCGTAATGTTTCAAAACGCCCGCTTGCGCCCCCGTGCCCCGCTTCCATATTCGTGTAGAGTAGGATTATACTGTCGCCGGTATTTTTTTCTCTTAGTTTTGCAGTCCACTTGGTCGGTTCCCAGTATTGTACTTGCGAATCATGTAACCCCGACGTAATCAGCATATTTGGATACTCCTGCGGCACAACGTTATCGTAAGGAGAATAAGAAAGCATATACTCATAGTACCCGGGATCGTTGGGATTTCCCCATTCATCATATTCCTCGGTTGTGAGTGGAATACTGTCATCGAGCATTGTAGTTACGACATCGACGAATGGAACCGCTGCAATAATTCCATTATAGAGATCCGGCCGCATATTAACCACTGCACCCATAAGTAATCCGCCGGCGCTGCCTCCCTGTGCAAACGTTTTCTCAGGAGTGCTGTATCCTTTTGCATGGAGGGCTTCGGTGCATGCAATAAAATCGGTAAATGTATTTTTCTTGTTCAGTAATTTTCCATCTTCATACCAGTGTCTTCCCATTTCCTGGCCGCCCCGGATATGTGCAATCGCATATACAAAACCACGGTCGAGCAAACTGAGCCGGTTGGAACTAAAAAATGCACTCATCGATGCACCGTAGGATCCATAACCGTAAACGAGCAAAGGATTGGTACCGTCTCTCTTTAGCTCTTTCCGGTGAACGAGCGAAATCGGGATCATCGCACCGTCTTCTGCTTCGGCGTACAAACGCTCTGTCACGTAGTCGTTCGGATCAAAAACCCCGAGCACTTCGGTTTGTTTTAACAACTCACGTTCGCGGGTTCTCATATTATAATCGTATGTAGAATTCGGCGTGGTGAGTGATGAATAACCATAGCGCAGCGTTTCAGACTCGAATTCCCGGTTGTTGGCTACGTATGCGACGTATGCCGGTTCCCCGAAATCCAAATAGTGTTCTTCTTCGTTTATTCGATCTATGATACGCAGATGGTTCAATCCTTCTTTTCTTTCTCTCACAACGATATAATTCTGAAATAACTCGACCCCCTCAAGCAGCACTTCTTCCCGGTGCGGAATAAAATCCCTCCAATGCTCTTTACGGGTACGATCCACCGGTGTCGTCATTAATGTATAATTGGGAGCGTTCAGATTCGTAACAATATAAAAAATGTCGCCGGCGTGATCAATTCGATATTCGAGTTCGTGTTGACGCGGTTGAATTACCCGAAATGATTCATTGGGAGTATCCGCGTGAACAATCCGCTGTTCGGTCGACAGGGTGCTCCTCGATGTAATAACTATGAATTCTTTCGATTTTGTTTTAGTTACCCAACTCCGGAACGTCTCATCCGGCTCCTCGTAAACCAGTTGTGCATTTTGTACCGGTTGACCGATTTCATACCGGTACACCTGATACGATCTGAGCGTTTGAGGGTCCTGTCGGGAATAAAAAACGGTTTTATTATCATTTGCCCACTCAAGATTCGGAGTCACGTTCGGTACATTTTCACCGAGAATTTCACCGGTAGTGAGATCTTTAAAATATATAGTATACATTCGCCTTCCCACGGTATCGATCGCAAACGCCACAGTATCATGTCCGGGACTCATAGTAACCCCGCTCAACATAAAAAACGAGTGTCCTTCGGCTTTTTTATTCGCATCGATAATAATTTCTTCCGGTGCATCCATCGATCCCTTTCGCCGGCAATAAATCGGATACTCGCTGCCTTCTTCATAGCGTGTATAATAATAATATCCGTTTTCTTTATACGGGACGGATTGATCATCTTCACGTATACGACCGCGCATCTCATTATACAAACGATCCTGTAATCGTTCCGTATGCGCCATCATCGTCGAAAGGTATTCGTTTTCCGCTTCTATATATTCAATTACCTCGGGGTTATCGCGTTCGTTTAACCAGTAATAGTTGTCTATTCGTGTATGACCGTGTATAGTCAACTCGACGGGGCGTTTTTCAGCAATGGGCGGCTGTACGTCGACAGCACGCCGGGGTTGCGAATCACACGCTATTATCGATAGAATAATTGCAATCGTAATGGGGATAATGAATGTTTTATTTTCTGTCATGATGTATTCTCGATATATTTATAATTGATCTGTTTATCGTAATAATAAAAATACCCACACGTTATCATCGCTCATAAGAACGAGACGATTATTACTCGCGGCAATACGCTTTATGTTTTTGTCGTCGGAAATATATGGTAAAAGATTGATCCGTTCAATCGGATGCCGGAGCTCTCCGCGATATATGTCGATCGTATTGTCGCGCAATAAAAATATGTAATCGTCTACGATAGTAAAATCTTTATAACGCGAAAGAATCCGGGATGAAAACTCACGATATGGGCTCCCGAATTGATCGAAAAATAATAGTCTGTTGCTATCCCGCACTGCAACAAGATCGTCGGCATAGATTTCAATTTTCCGCGGTGAACTGATACGAAAACGTCCTGCATCCATACCGCCGAACGTTTTACGATGACGATCCACACCGCCAAACGAGACAATCCGCAAATTCTCTTCATCGATTACGTACAAATCGCCCTGGCGATTCATTGCAATACTGACAGGATAACCGAATTGCTCTATCTCAAAACCGGTGTTCCGTGTTTGGAGTGTTGCTACGTAGGATAACCGGCGGTCATAGCGCTGTACGCGATGATTGCCGTAATCGGCAACAAATACATCGATGCCGTTTTCAGCCCACACATCAGTCGGTCTGTCAAACTCGTGATTTCCCCAGCCGTATCCTCCTATGGAATTTTGTACAAACGCATTCCGGTCGAGTCTGTAAACCATGTTTGCGTCACGATCGACGATATACACGTTGCCTGCCGGATCGATACTTGCTCCGACAACCTCGCGGAACCCGCCGGTTTGTCCGATTAATGTTAAGCGCCACGTTTCCTGTGCGGGTAGTTCGAATATCTGCGCCGAGATGTTCTGTGAAAAAAATATGCCTAAAAAAACTACGAGAACCCTGATTTTTCTATTTATACCCATACCCTATCTCACCCTTCTCAATCAGTGTAAGAATTTTTGCTTTCTGCTCCTTCGAAAAATCATCGCCGTACAATATCAAAAATAGTTTCTTTCTTTTATCGATAACCGACATTGACTCGGGCAATGATGACCAAATAACCCGGACCGCTGTGGTGAACATCGACATACCCATTTTCATCCGTTCCTCACCCGACCGGTTCATAAGCATTTCGCGATATATCTTTTCTATTTCCGGGGAAGTATCATGCACGCACAACCTCATCAAATAATTGTTTGATACTCAACCTATCTGCCCAGTGCTCTATGTAATTTGAATCATAATTCGATTTACATAAATTTTTTACGTCGTTCACTTGAAGCTCCGACCGCATGTCTTTGATCCAGACTAATTTTGACAATATTAAATCTTCTTTGCTTACAACATCCACCTTTATCCCATCAATTTCTATACGTTTTCTGCGTGAAAATTCGAGTTCTCTATATCGATCACGCTTTTTGACGATAAAATCAACCTTGATTACACTCTCATTGTGAACAATATTAAACATCGTTTGAGTTTTTATTGATTGTTTAATCATTTCCCGATCAATATAATAATATCCAGAGAATGCCGCCACCATTTTATCAACATCGTCTACATTATTTATTTCTATTACGACATCAAGATCACGGGTCATGCGTGGAACGCCATAATGCATCATGGCAAGTGAACCGGTAAGCATATAATTTATTTTTATCGATTCAAGCCTTTGTACCAGATCCTTTAGCACTGCAAGTTCATCTTTCACAGCGGGTTACACCTTAACCAATTTTGGGTTTATAACACCGTCAATGCCTGCTATTTCATTTATAACCGAATGAGGTACATCACTATCGAGATCAATGATAGTCAATGCTTCTGCACCGATTGCTTTCCGGCCAAGACTCAAACCGGCAATATTGATATTCGCTTTTGCAAGAGCCGATCCTACTGAAGCAAGCATTCCGGGCCTGTCGATATTCCAGTAAAACAACATCGAACCGGTCGGCTCTATTTCGACGCGGTAATCGTCTACCTGGATAATTCGTATGGCATTCATTCCGAACACAGTGCCGTAGATCTTTCGTTTTTCTTTATCTGTCATATACTCCACGGCGATAAGCTGCGAATAGTTCCCGGTATAATCGTCTTTCCGGTCACTGATTCCGATTCCCAGTTCACGGGCGAAATACGGTGCATTCACGTCATTCACCGGATGATCTAAACGTGGAGATAATACTCCGCGAAGGACTGCCGATTTCAGTATATCAAACGATCCGTACAATCCTTCACCCCCGGCGGTGAATGTTATCGACTTCAGTTTTCCTTCCATTATCTGTCCTGCAATACGTCCCAATCGTTCGGCGAGATCGAGATATGGCTTGTGGTCTTCACGTATGGAAAACTGTGCCGCACTGATGTTTACCGCCCCGATGAGAGAGCGTTCCTTCAACGCATCTGCAATCTGATGTGCTATTTGCACCGCTACCTTTTCCTGAGCTTCGACTGTCGAGGCGCCGAGATGCGGCGTGACGACCACCTTTGGATGTTTTAATAATGGATGATCCGGTGGAGGCGGCTCTTTTTCGAACACGTCGAGTGCTGCACCTTCAACATACCCCTCGTTCAATGCTTCCAGTAATTCCGACTCATTAATAATTCCACCCCGTGCACAATTCACTAACCGGACGCCGCGTTTACACTTTTGAAAAGTTTGTGTATTAAATAAATTCCTGGTATCGTCGGTCAAGGGTGTATGAAGCGTGATGTAATCCGAACGCCGCAATAGTTCTTCGAAACTTACCGACTCAATGTTCAATTTTGCAATGACATCATCCGCTACGAGAGGATCGAATCCAAGGACATTCATACCGAATCCCTGTAATCTCACGGCAACTTCCTTACCAACCTTTCCGATTCCGATAATTCCTATCGTTTTGCCAACCAACTCAACGCCGCGATATGTTTTTCTATCCCAGACTCCTTCACGCAGCGAAGCACAGGCCTGAGGAACATTCCGCGCCAACGCCATCAGCAACGAAATTGCGTGTTCAGCAGTAGAAATGGTATTGCCCCCGGGAGTATTCATAACAATAACTCCCTTTCGGGTAGCTGCGTTGACATCGATGTTATCGACACCGGTGCCTGCCCGGCCAATAATTTTCAGATTTCTTCCGCACTCGATTATCTTCTCGGTAACCTGGGTCCCGCTCCGTACAATAAGGATATGATAATCGGGTATAAGCTCCGATACTTGTGCTTCGTTTAACCCGGTTTGCATATCGACTGTAAACCCTTCGTTTTTTAAAATATCCACACACGAGTTATCGACCGGATCGGTTATTAAGACCTTGTAGTTATTATTCACAACGGTATCCTGCCTTTTGAGATAAAATTATTTTACGAAAATTTCCTGGGCCGCGGTTAATCCGGCGCCCATCTGAATATCCGCACCCACTTCAGCAAGCGTCCGTTCGAGCGCCGCCATCATCGTCATCATATCAAGCTCATCGTAATAGCCGAGATGCGATATACGGAAAATCTTCCCTTTCAGATGGCCCTGTCCGCCGGCGACGGTAATTCCGTACTTTTGCTTTATTATGGAATTGAACTTCTTGAACTCAACTCCTTCCGGGACATACACCGCAGTCAGAGCATTTGAGGGAGATGAACTTAATAATTTCAATCCGAGCGCTTTGCAGCCGCTTCGGATGGCATCTGCAAGTTTCTGATGCCTTGCCCATACATTTTCAATACCCTCTTCCCGCAGCATCTCCAACGCTTTCTCAAGTCCTATGAATAATGTTACTGCCGGAGTCCATGGCGTATCGTTTTTATCAAGTGCTTTTTTAGCTGCTTTCAGATCGAAATAGTAATTCGGCAAATCGGATTTTTCGGCGCGCTTCCACGCCCGCTCGCTCAATGCAATATGCGAAATACCCGGCGGTATCATTAATCCTTTTTGTGAGCCGGTTACAACAATATCGAGATCCCATTCGTCCATTCTGCTCTCCATGGCACCGACCGAGGTAATTCCATCGACAACCACTACTATATCATTATTATATTTGTGCACCGCATCGGCAATGGATTTAATATCGGTAGCTGTTCCGGTCGATGTTTCGCTATGGGTAAGGAACACTGCTTTCGTATCCGGATTTTTCTTAATTTCATCCACAACCCGGTCTGGCGGGACGGGTATTCCCCACTCGGTTACGATTTCAACTGCGTTGAGGCCGTACGCCTGTAATATCTCACCCCATCGTTCTCCGAATTTTCCGCCATTGACGTATACTGCCGTATCACCTTTCGATAGTATATTTGCTACGGAGGCTTCCATCGCACCCGTTCCCGACGAGGTCAGCGTCATCACTCCGTTATCCGTTTGAAACAAGTACTTCAGGTTTTCATTTACGCTGGTTAAAATTTCCTGAAACTCGGGATGCCGATGGTGAATCATCGGTTCAGCCATTGTAAGCATAATTTGCTCCGGCACCGGCGTCGGTCCGGGTGTGTATAATCGTTTCTTAATCATATATTCGTCTCCTATGTATTCGGTGAATTGGTGTCGGTTGTTGACGCAACGGCGCTCGCTATGAGGGATAACAATGCCGGTTTCCCCTCATTGTTAAATGATGAATACGATAACACTGCCTGGCAGTAGGTGCCTTGCTGCCGCATTTCCTTTTCAATCTCCGCAATCCGACGTTGTACTTGATGGCGGGGCATCTTATCCGATTTGGTCAGTATTACTCCATACGGAATAGCATAATAATCAAGCCAGTTGATCATTGCATAGTCAAGTTGTGTTGGTTCGTGCCGCGCATCCGTTATAACAAGACCGAGTTTAAGATTTTTACAATTCTTGAGATACCCTTCAATAAGTTGTTTCCAGCCGGATCGAATTTTTTCAGGTACCTTTGCATAGCCATATCCCGGCAGGTCAACAAAATGTATTGCTTCGTTGATTCTATAAAAATTGATAACCCGTGTTTTTCCCGGCTGCCCGCTTGTCTTCGCAAGCGATTTCCGGTTACACACTGAATTTATCAGACTTGATTTACCGACATTCGACCTGCCTAAAAAAGCAACTTCCGGAAGTTTTGATACTGGGAGTTGATTCAGCGCTGCTATACTTTTAATAAAATCAGCAGTGCGTATCTTCATCCGCCACTCCTATAAAATAAAAAAAGGGAAAATGAAAATCACCCTCTTACACGGTGAAATCATTTTCCCTGCTGTTTATTTAAACTTGAAAATAAACTTACTCTTCTTTTTTCCCGCCGCTCTGTGTTTCTTCACCGGTATCCTCTGGTGGTGTTTCATTTTTTATATCCGACTCCGGTTGGGATGTCTCCTCTTCTTCAGCGACTTCCCGGTCGACTTTTTCTTCCTGCGCTTCGACTGTCTCTTCTTCTTTTTTCTTCTCCGGCTTTGCGGGGGCAGCTTTCGCTGCTTTTTTCTTCTGTTTTGCCTTCTTCGCTACGGCTTCATTATAATCAACCAGCTCGATTATTGCGAGATGCGCTCCGTCGCCGTCCCGTTGTCCGAGTTTCACCACCCGGGTATACCCGCCGTTCCGGTCGGCAACTTTTGGTGCGATTTCATCAAATAATTCTTTGACTATAGCCGGGTTTTTTATGAAACGGGCAATTATCCGCCGTGCATGGACGTCTTTTGTTTCGCCGCTTGTTTCATTACGGTGTGCTAATTTTGCACGAGTAATTATCGGCTCAATGGTGCGCTGTGTGGCTTTCGCTTTTGCCAGTGTCGTCCGTATCCGTTTATGTTGTATTAACGAAGTAGACAACGCAGAAAGCGTCGCACGCCGATGACTCGCCGTACGCCCTAATTTTCGTCCAGTTACTCGATGTCGCATTGGTACACTTTATCCTTATATTTTTAATCTCTTCCGGTAAAACCGGCAATCAGAGATCAATGTTTAATTATACTTTCTTTCTGTTTCCTTTAAGATACCGGTCTACTTCCATCCCGAACGATAGACCGAAATTCTTAACAAGGTCCGATAATTCATTCAACGATTTTTGCCCGAAGTTACGGTAATTCAATAATTCCTGCTCGGTTTTGCTGACCAGCTCACCGACGGTTTGAATGCCCGCAGCTTTCAAGCAATTATGAGACCGGACCGATAGTTCGAGTTCATCAATACCGAGGTTGAGGATTTTCCGTATCCGCAGCACTTCCGGATCGACTTCGTCATCTTCGATTTCGGTTTCATCTTTCGGCATCAGACTGAAATTCTCAAAATACATTATATGTTCACGGAGAATCGATGCCGCATTTTTCACAGCATCTACCGGCGATACGGATCCGTCGGTTTCAATCTCGAGAATGAGTTTTTCGTAATCTGTACGCTGCCCGACCCGTGTTTGTTCGATGAAGTACCGGACGTTCAACACCGGCGAGTAGACCGCATCGATCGGAATCATATCCTCTGAAAAATCCGATTTGTCTATCTCTTCGCTCGGCACATAACCGATTCCTGACCCGATCTTAACTTCGAGTTCGGTATTGCAATCGTCGTTCAATGTTGCAAGATGCAGATCGGGATTGAGCACGGTGAAGGTACCGTTTTCGCTCTGCTGCAGGTCTTGCGCTTTTAATTCCGACGGTCCTTTCATAGGAACGATGACTTTTGCCGTCTTTTCCGTCCCCGGCCGAATTCGTACTTCTTTCAAATTCAGGATAAACTCCGCTGCATCTTCGACCATACCGGGGATGGTTGTAAATTCGTGTACAATTCCTTCGACGCGTACACCTATTATTGCAGCGCCCGAGATTGAGGATAACAATATACGCCTCATTGAATTACCGAGGGTAACACCGTATCCTTTTTCCATTGGTTGTATTGTGAACCGCCCGAAATTATCCGTGTAACTGCTCTCATCGAGCGTCACTTTATCGGGCATTTGAATATATGATTGTCTCATAGTATATAGCCTCGCTCCTGATTACTTGGAGTACAACTCAACAATTAATTGTTCGTTTGCATTAAGCGGTATATCTTCTCTTTCCGGAACATTCAGAAAGGTTCCGCTGACGTTTGCTTTATCAAGCGATAGCCACGGCAGCATCGCGGTATCTTTCATCCGCTTCATTGAATTATGAATCACATCCAATTTTTTACTTTGTTGTTTTGCTTCGATGATTTCTCCCGGTCGAACAAGATATGACGGGATATCCACGATACGGCCGTTTATCAAAAAATGTCTATGCCGGATTAGCTGCCGTGCTGCTTTTCGAGACGGCGCCAATCCCAACCGGTATATAACGTTATCGAAACGCCGCTCAAGTATCTTTACCAGGATTTCACCCGTTTTTCCAGGTTGTTTACGTGCTTTTTCATAATAATTCCGGAATTGCCGTTCGAGTAGGCCGTACATACGCCGCACTTTCTGCTTCTCACGAAGCTGGGTTCCGTATTCGGAAATCTTCTGCCGTCTGCTCAACCCATGTTGCCCGGGCGGGTAATTACGTTTTTCTACCGGACATTTTTCCGTATAACACTTGATTCCTTTCAGAAAAAGCTTCTGCCGTTCACGACGGCACAGCTTGCATACTGCTTCAGTATAACGCGCCATGTATCCTTTCCTTTAAATTTTACAGTCAATTAAACACGTCGTCTTTTCGGCGGCCGGCATCCGTTATGCGGCAACGGCGTGACATCTCGAATGCTGCTTATCTCTAACCCATTTGCCTGCAACGAACGGATTGCCGCTTCGCGTCCCGATCCGGGACCTTTAACAAACACCTCGACTTTTCGCAATCCGTAGTTATATGCTTCTTTCGCCGCGGCTTCAGCCGACACTTGTGCAGCAAAAGGAGTATTTTTTCTCGACCCTTTAAATCCGTTTTTGCCCGATGACGACCACGCAATCGTGTTGCCGTAAATATCGGTAATGGTCACGACTACATTGTTAAAGGTCGCTTTAATATGAGCGCGACCGTTTACATCGACGTGGACTTTTCGTTTCTTTTTCCCGGTTGTTTTAGCCATTCTGTCTGTCGTATGAATTTATTGTTATTGATTATTTCTTCGCCGCTACTTTCTTCTTACCGGCGACGGTTTTTCGTTTCCCTTTACGGGTTCGGGCATTTGTTCGCGTTCGCTGCCCGTTGACCGGCAATCCGCGACGATGACGCAGCCCCCGGTAACATCCGATGTCCATCAATCGCTTGAGATTCATCTGGGTTTCACTTCGCAGTGCGCCTTCTACTTTATAATCGGATGTAATGATTGACCGAATCTTTGCAACCTCTTCGTCGTTCAAATCACCGATTTTTTTTGAATGTTCGACGCCGGCTTTATCCAATATTTCGGATGCCATCGACCTGCCGATACCGTAAATGTAAGTTAAACCGATTACCGAATGTTTATTTTTTGGTAAATCTACACCAGCAATACGTGCCACCTATTACCTCCTAGCCTTGCCGTTGTTTATGCTTTGGATTTTTACATATAATACGCACAACGCCTTTGCGTCGTACGACTTTACAACTATCACATAATTTTTTAACCGATGCACGGACTTTCATTGACTCTCTCCGAAAATTCTATTTATAACGATACGTAATTCTTCCTTTTGTTAAATCATACGGTGACAATTCAACGGTCACTTTATCGCCCACCAGTATTTTTATAAAATTCATTCTCATCTTCCCGGACACGTGTGCAAGTATTTCATGTCCGTTTTCCAACTTTACCCTGAAATGGGCATTGGGTAGCGTTTCCGTTATAACACCGTCTACTTTTATTGCCGTTTGTTTCGCCATAATGTAATTTATGCTACTTTTGTCAGAATTTCAGCGTCACCGTTTCTCACAATCACCGAATGCTCATAGTGCGCCGACGGTTTCCCGTCAGCAGTCAAAATTGTCCAGCCGTCTTTTGCGACCTTGACCCTGAATGTCCCGCTGTTTACCATTGGTTCAATAGCAAGCACCATTCCGTCGACCAGCTTCATCCCCGTACCTCGTTTCCCGTAATTGGGAACCGCCGGTTCTTCGTGTAAACTTCTGCCGATACCGTGACCGACCAATTCGCGGACTACACTATACCCGGCAGCTTCAACATACTCCTGAATCGCGGCGGAAATATCGTGTACGCGATTACCGCTTCGTGCTTCCGCAATACCGACGAACAGCGCCTTGCGTGTAACTTTTAAGAGCCGTTCAATTTCCGGTGCTATCGTTCCAATCGGATAGGTCCGGGCCGAATCACCGAAGAACCCATTTTTATTAATCCCGACATCTACCGATAAAATATCGCCTTCATTCAGAATACGCTCACCGGGAATTCCGTGAACGACTTCATTATTCACCGACGCGCAAATACTGCCGGGATACGGGGGACTATTTCCCTGACGGTATCCTTTAAAAGCCGGGATTGCATCTCTCGATCTGATATGTTTTTCAGCCAGCCGGTCAAGTTCAATTGTCTCCACACCGGGTTTCGCATGCTGTTCTATCAGATCAAGAACTTCACACGCGATCCTGTTGCTTTCGCGCATACCGGCGTGCTCTTCATTATTCCGTATCGTCACAGTATTCTTTTCGTTAGATATACATCACCCTCTGCGTCCGCGCATTTTACCGCTCTTCATAAACCCGTCGTAATGACGCATCAACAGATGTGATTCAATTTGTTGCAACGTATCGAGCGACACACCGACCATAATCAACAAACTCGTGCCGCCGAAGAATTGCGAGAAACTTATTGTTACACCCGCCCTGTATGCAAAGCTCGGCATAATGGCAATTATCGCCAAAAAGATCGAGGCGGGCAAGGTAATACGGGTTAAAATATTGTCGAGAAAATCCGACGTTTGTTTACCCGGCCGTATACCGGGTATAAATCCACCTTGTTTCTTCAGTGTATCGCTGACCTCCTTCGGGTTAAAAGCGATAGCCGTGTAGAAATAAGTAAAGAATATAACAAGCATCGCGTACATAAACGAATACGTAAACGACGTCCAATCGAAATAACGGGATATGTTCCCCATAAATTCGCTCTCGGGGAAGAACATCAGGATCGTATTCGGAACAAACATTATTGCCTGCGCGAATATAATCGGCATAACGCCGGCGCTGTTAACACGCATCGGAATATACTGCGTAACACCACCGTAAACTTTACGTCCGACCACCCGTTTTGCATATTGTACGGGGATGCGTCTCGTACCCTGCGTAATCAACACAACCGATGCAATGATCATTACCAGAATACCGATAATTACAAGCTCTATCACCAACCCTCTTGCACCGGATGCAACCATTTGATATTCATCAAGCACTGCGTGCGGAAATTGCGCGATGATGCCGATGAAAATGACCAGCGAGATTCCGTTTCCAACCCCCCGCTCGGTTATCTGCTCGCCAAGCCACATCAGAAACACCGTACCGGTCGTCAGGAACAACATCGTTTGAAGCGTAAAACCTAATCCCTGCACTTCCGGCGGAATAATCGGCACTCCGGCGGCGCTCATACTGCCGAGATTAACGCTCATGCCCCACGCTTGCATCGACGCAATCAACACCGTTCCATAGCGGGTCAACTGAATTATCTTCTTCCGCCCTTCTTCACCCTCCTGTCGAAGTTTCTGGAAATACGGAACAACCGCACCGAGCAATTGTATAATAATCGATGCGCTGATATACGGCATGATGCCGAGCCCAAAGATAGCGGCATTGCTAAACGCACCGCCGACAAATAAATCATACAACCCAAATAGTGTATCCTGCGCCTGATCGCGCATCGTGGCAGCGAGCAATCCGGCATCGACACCCGGAAGCGTAATATGCGCTCCGATTCTTGCTACGATTAAAATCGACAGAGTAAATATTACCCGTGTCCGGAGCTCTTGAATTTTAAAAATATTTCGAAAACTATCGCTTAAACGACCCATACTTATTTTATAATTGTAGTTGTGCCGCCGGCGGCTTTAATTTTTTCCTGCGCAGTTTTACTGAACGCATGCGCACTGATTTTTAATGCAGTCGATATTTCTCCCTGGCCCAGAATTTTCACGGGATATTTTTTTCTTGCCTTACCGGCATCGACAAGAAATTCGGGAGTCACGGTATCATCTACAATTTTGCCGTCTTTGTGCAGCGCTTCGAGATCCGCAAGATTTACCACCTGATAGGTAGTTCTGAAAATATTCCGGAATCCGAATTTCGGGACTCTACGCTGCAACGGCATTTGACCGCCTTCGAACCACGCCCGGAACTTTGCCCCCGATCGTGAGTGCTGACCGTCCTGACCGCGCGTTGCTGTTTTACCGTGTCCCGATCCCTGACCACGACCGACTCGTTTCCGTTTCTTTTTCGAACCGGGCGACGGCTTGAGAGTACTTAAAATTGATGTCATTACGTCTATCCTGCTCTTTAAACTCGTTTCTTACGCTGTTACTTCTTCAACCGTAACAAGGTGACTTACTTTATTTACCATCCCGCGTATTTGCGGCGTATCCTGATGCACAACCGAATGCCGTATACGTTTCAGCCCGAGCGCCTCGATGGTACGCTTCTGCCGTTCCGGGTTATCGATTATGCTTCTTATCTGTGTTATTTTTAATTTCTTTTTAGCCATTCGATGCCTCTTCAGCTGCAGCTTGTTTGAATAATTCCTGCATAGCGATACCGCGATTCGATGCAACCGTTCGTGCATCCCGCAGACTTAACAATCCTTTCATCGTTGCTTTCACAAGATTGTGCGGATTGGTCGAACCGAGCGCTTTTGTCAATATGTCACGAATACCCGCAGATTCAACAACCGCACGCACACCGCCGCCGGCAGTGATTCCGGTGCCGGGAGATGCGGGTTTCATTAACACCTTCGCGGCGCCGTATTTAATAAATACCTCATGCGGAATGGTGCCGTTTATGATGGGAATCTTTGCCAGATTTTTCTTTGCGTCATCGACTCCCTTGGAAATTGCATCTGCGACTTCGTTGGCTTTACCGAGACCGATTCCAACGTGGCCGTTATGATCTCCGACTACGACAATTGCATTGAAACTAAACCGGCGGCCGCCTTTCACCACTTTTGCGACCCGGTTTATATGAACCAATCGTTCCTTTAATTCCAGCTCACTTGCTTTTATTTTAGCCAAGGTCAATCCTTTTCAACATATTGATATAACATACTTTTCAGAATTTTAAGCCGCCCTTTCGGGCTGCATCGGCGAGAGCTCTAACGCGCCCGTGATAACGGTACCCGTTACGATCGAACACGACATTTTTAATATTTTTATCGAGCGCCCGTTTTGCGATCTCTTCCCCGACCGCAATGCTCTTTTGCATAGCGGACGCCGTCTTCAGCGATTCCCGGAGTTCCGGCATTAAGGTAGAAACTTGCAACAGTGTCGTACCGCTGAGATCATCGATCACTTGCACATAAATGTTGTTCAAGCTTCTATACACTGAAAGACGCGGTCGCTCGGGTGTTCCATAAATCTTCTTCCGGACCGCCTTCTTGATCCTCGCTCTGCTTTCGACTTTAGATTTTTTAATCATAATAGTATTGTGTACGTCAAGTTAATTAACATTCATCCTTTTATTTAGCTGCGGTTTTACCGGCTTTGCGGCGAATATACTCACCTTCATATTTTACGCCTTTGCCTTTATACGGCTCAGCCGGACGCATCGCTCTGATTTTTGCCGCGACCTGGCCGACAAGCTGCTTATCTATACCGCTAATGACAATTTGCGTCGGCTGCGGGATTTCAACTGAAATCTCCGGCGGCAACGAAAACAACACCGGATGGGAATACCCGATTTGAAGCAGCAACCTGTTACCCTTCATCTCGGCGCGATAACCGATACCGACAATTTCCAGCTTTTTTTGATATCCCTCGGTTACCCCTTTGATCATATTAGCGATCAGAGCGCGGTATAATCCGTGCATTGATTTATGCTGTCGCGAATCCGACGGGCGGTTAAGCACGACTTCCTGTTCGCTTATATCGACTGAAATATCCGGTTTAAGATCGACCGCCAATTCACCTTTCGGCCCTTTGACTTTAACCGTTCCGTTCGATTTTTCGATTTTGACTCCCTTCGCAATGGGAATCGGTTTTTTTCCAACTCGTGACACGATTTCTTCTCCTTAGTAAAGAAGCTTACAATATAATTTCACTTACCAAACATAGCAGATGACTTCACCGCCGACGCCCGCCTGACGCGCCTGCTTATCAGTCATCACACCTTTAGATGTAGAGATCACCGCGATGCCAAGCCCGTTAATAACCCGGGGCAAGGACTCGTGGTCAGAATATTTTCTAAGACCGGGGCGACTAATCCGCTCCATACCTTTTATTACACATTGACCGTTGTGGTATTTCAATGCAATTCGAATAATATTCTGTTTATTATCCTCGATAATCGTATAATCCTGAATATAGTTTTCATCCTTCAGGATTTTAGTTATATCTCTCTTTAATCTCGAAGCCGGTATATCAACCCGCTTATGATTTGCCTGTGCCGCATTTCGCAGCCGGGTTAAATAATCGGCTATTGGATCGGTCATCGACATATATTTCGAATCTCCTTCTTATTCATTAACTCGTGCTTACCAGCTTGCCTTTCGCACCCCGGGGATTTTTCCTTCGAGCGCCATATTGCGGAAACAAATTCTGCACACACCGAACTTCCGCAGGTATGCCCGCGAACGTCCGCAGAACATACAACGATTATACTTGCGTGTACTGTATTTCGGTTCTCTTTTTGATTTTACTATTAAAGCTTTTCGCGCCACTGAGCACCTCTTATATAATTAAAAACAATTATGCAGCATCGGTCTGTTGAACTATTTCCTGACGGCGAACAAACGGAAACCCGAAATTCTTCAACAACTCATATGCTTCTTCATCGGTTTCTGCCGTTGTCACGATAGTGATATCCATGCCGTAAATTCGGCTTACATTATCGACGTCAATTTCGGGAAAGATAATTTGCTCTTTAACGCCGAGAGTATAGTTCCCTCGGCCGTCGAACGATTTTTCGGTGAATCCCCGAAAGTCACGAACTCGCGGGACCGCCGTATTGATTAACCGATCTAAAAATTCATACATCCGTGAGCGACGGAGCGTAACGCGAACACCGACCGGCATTCCTTCACGCAATTTAAAATTCGAAATCGATTTCCGCGATTTGGTGATAACCGGATGCTGACCGGCAATCAACGCAAGCTCGGAAACGATACCGTCGAGTATCTTCGGATCCTGCACCGCATCACCGGCGCCCACATTCACCGATATTTTTTCGACATACGGAACCTGCATAGCATTTTTATATCCGAATCTTTTCATCATAACGGGAATAATCTCTTTTCGCCAGCGTTCGAGCAACCGCGGCGTTCCGTATTCGATTTTCGGCTGTTGTTCTTTCGCGGCTTCTTTTTTGCCGCTCTTTTTCTTTGTTTTCTGCTGCTTTTCTTTTTCCTTAGCCATTAAAACATATCTCCGCAATTTTTACACACTCTCATAAACTTCGATACTTTGGTATCTGCCTCGCGAATTCGTTTTCTCCCGACCCGGGTTGCGTTATTGCACTTCGGGCATACGATCAAAACATTTGTTGCATTGATCGATCCTTCTTTCTGAATGATTCCACCCTGGGGATTTTTTTGCGTCGGGCGTTGATGACGCTTTATGATATTAACACCCTCGATAATTATTCGTTCGCGATCGGGAAAAACTTTTAATACTTTCCCCTGTTTTCCGATGTCGTTTCCGGATATTACAAGCACATTATCGTTTTTTCTTATATTCATAAACCTCTCACAATACTTCAGGTGCAAGTGATATAATTTTCATAAATTGTTTTTCGCGAAGTTCGCGGGCAACAGGACCGAAAATCCGCGTGCCGCGCGGTTCGTTCTGCGGATTGAGCAGCACTGCCGCATTTTCATCGAACCGTATGTAGGATCCATCCTCGCGGCGGGTTTCCTTCTTTGTTCTCACGATCACTGCACGCGAGACTTCACCCTTTTTAACCGGCGCGCCGGGTATTGCGGCTTTCACCGACACCACAATCAGATCACCCAGTCCGGCATACCGGCGATCGCTTCCTCCAAGCACACGTATACAACGCACACGTTTAGCGCCGGAATTATCGGCTACTGTCAAATTAGTTTCTTCCTGTACCATTTCAATTTACTCCAAAATTTTATTTCGCGCGTTCAACAATTTCTACCAAACGCCATCGTTTCCGTTTACTCAAGGGTCTGGTTTCCATAATTCGTACGAGATCGCCTACCTTTGCATCCTGCATCTCATCGTGTGCTACGTACTTCTTACTCTGTTTAAATATCTTCTTATAAATCGGATGCGCAATGCGCTGTTCAATCAATACGACAATGCTTTTCTCCATTTTATCGCTCACCACTCTGCCAATACGTGTTTTACGCTTTGTCGTTCGTACTGCCTGTTGTGCAGGTGTTGTAGTTTCCATACGTTTTTATCTATTCCTCAGTCTTCGATTCTTGTGTCGATGTAGTGTGCGGTTCAACGGTAATCTGCTCACCCTTGCCTAATTCCCGCTCGCGAACCACCGTCATCATTCGTGCAATGAGATGGCGGCTTTTTTTCAGATGATCGGTGTTTTGTATCCGCGATGTTGCATGCTGAAATTGTAAATTCTCAAGATTAATCCGTTCATCGGCAATTCTCTTGCGAAGCTCCTCCGTTGACATTTCCTGGATTTCTCTCATTTTTAATTTTTCCATATCTTAGTTCTCCACGTCGCTTCGTGTGACGAGTTTTACTTTTATCGGCAGCTTGTGCGCTGCAAGACGCATTGCTTCTTCAGCGATTCTGCGGTTCACACCGGCTATTTCAAACATTATTCGACCCGGTTTCACAACTGCCACCCAGAATTCCGGTGCTCCTTTTCCTTTTCCCATCCTGGTTTCTGCGGGCTTTTTTGTGACCGGTTTATCGGGGAATATTCGAATCCAGAGCCGGCCTTCCCGTTTCATCATTCGGGTAATCGCAACGCGGGCAGATTCGATCTGTCGGCTCGTAATCCATCCCGGTTCAAGCGCTTTCAAACCATAATCACCGAAATTCACGATTGAACCCCGGTGGGCATTTCCGGTGCGCCGTCCGCGATGTGCTTTTCTGTATTTTACCCGTTTTGGCATTAACATAATTACGTCTCCTTCAACAAACTATCGTGTCTGGGTCATCTGTCCGATTACTTCACCTTTACAGATCCATACTTTCACCCCAATCGCGCCATAAATTGTTTGCGCGGTTGCGGTAGCATAGTCGATATCTGCACGAAGAGTATGTAACGGTATTCTTCCTTTTTTATATTGCTCGGTGCGCGCCATTTCCGCCCCGCCGAGCCGTCCCGCGCACATAATACGAATTCCCTCCGCTCCCATTCTCATCGAAGCGGTAATCGATGTCTTCATTGCACGCCGGAAGGAAATTCTCCCTTCAATCTGATTGGCGATATTTTCAGCCACAAGATACGCATCCAGTTCGGGTCGCTTTATCTCATGAATCAGTATTTTTACTTCCTTACTTGTAATTTTTTTCAATTCTTCTTCAAGCTGGGATATCTCTTTTCCGCTTCGACCGATCACTATTCCAGGCCGTGATGTATGAATAGTAATGACTGCACGTTTTGGAGTTCTCTCAAGCAGAATTTTCGATATCCCCGCCTTCTTCATTCGATTCCGAATATAATTCCGGATCATCACATCTTCCTGCAATTTCTGAGAAAAACTTTTTCCGTCGTACCAATTTGAATCCCAGGTTTTAATAATGCCGAGACGAAGTCCTATCGGATGCGTTTTCTGACCCAAGTGTTTGCTCCTTTTCGTTAACTTTCTTGTTCTTGTTTAGTTGGTTCTGTTTTCGCGGGCTGTTTCTTCGGCTGCGCCTTACGTTTCGCTTCTTTCGCACGTTGCTGACGCAGTGCATCGTCATGGATCGCCACTACAATCGTTAAGTGATTCGATCTCTTTCTGACACGATACGCCCGACCCATCGGCGCCGGTCTAATTCGTTTCATAGTCGGTCCGCCGTTTACATACGCTTCCTTCACATACATTTGTGAAAAATCCAATCTTCCGACATCTTCCTTATTCTGCAAATTTGCGATAGCCGATCGAAGTGTTTTTTCCGCTTCTTTTGCCGAGTGCTTCGGTGAAAAGTGCAATATAGATATTGCCTCTTCAACACCTTTTCCTCGAATCAGATCGACTACCAGCCGCATTTTGCGGGGTGAGGTCGGAATATATTTATGAACTGCACGCGCTTCCATAATGGTTTAATCTCCATTCAATTTATTATGCCCGTTCCGATTTACCGCCCGGGTGTCCCCGGAAGATTCGAGTCGGAGCAAACTCACCGAGCTTATGACCGACCATACTTTCCTGAATATAGACCGGTATGAATTTATTGCCGTTATGCACCGCAATTGTATGCCCGACAAAATCGGGTGTAATTGTTGATGATCTATTCCAGGTTTTCACAACTTTTTTCTGGTTCGACTTATTTAGAGCTTCGACTCTTTTCGAAAGTTTATCATCAACATACGGACCTTTTTTTTAATGATCGTGCCATAGCTCTCCGATTACTTTTTCCTGCGTTTTACAATAAATCTATCTGACGGTTTTTTACCGCGTCTTGTTTTCTTCCCCTTTGTGTTCCAGCCCCAGGGAGAGACCGGATGAGGATTACCTTGCGGCGCTTTTCCTTCCCCGCCTCCGTGCGGATGATCAACCGGATTCATCGACACCCCGCGATTGTGCGGACGGCGGCCTATCCATCGCTTTCGACCCGCTTTACCGAGCGATATATTCTCATGGTCGATGTTGCTGACCACACCTATCGTGGCCTTACAGTTCTGCGAGGCGACACGAACTTCACCCGAGGGCAGTTTGATTTGAACAATATCGCCTTCCTTCGCCGTGACCTGCGCCGATGTACCTGCACTTCGCGCTAATTGCCCCCCTTTACCGGGACGCATTTCTACATTATGCACAAACGTTCCGACCGGGATATTCCTCAGCGGGAGCGTATTACCTATTTTCACTTCCGCCGATGCCCCGGTAATCACACGGTCGCCGACTTTTAGCCGGTCGGGCGCGAGAATGTATCGCTTTTCGCCGTCGGCATAATGCAGCAACGCAATTCTTCCCGAACGGTTCGGATCGTATTCGATAGTAGCGACTTTTGCAGGAATGTTCTCTTTATCCCGTTTGAAGTCGATGACGCGGTATTGACGTTTGTGTCCGCCGCCACGAAAACGGATAGTAGTCCGTCCGGTGTTATTCCGTCCGCCTGATTTTTTCAGCGGTTTCACAAGAGAGCGTTCCGGCCTGTCGGTCGTAATCTCTTTAAAAGTAGAAACGCTGAAAAATCTTGTTCCCGGAGTATTTGGTTTTAATTTTCTTATTGCCATCTATACTTTCTCCGATCATTCCTCTTGGAAGAAGTCAATTTCTTGTTCTTCCTTCAAAGTAACAATTGCTTTTTTCCAATTTGGAGTGCGTCCTTCAAACCGACCGCGGCGGGTAAGCTGTGTTTTCTTCTTACCTTTTACACGAATTGTCCGGATGCTCTCCACATCAACGTTAAATTTTTTCTCAATCGCCTGCTGGATTTCAATCTTATTGGCGTTAATGTCGACCGCAAAAGCATACTGCCGCTTGTTTGCAAGCATCGACATTTTTTCGGTTATCAGCGGCTGCTTTAAAATATGTATCTTCATGATTTAGTACGTGCTCCTGTTTTAGGGAATCCATTTAACAGCACTTCAACCGCACTTTTCTGAATAAGCAGCATCTTGTTATTAAGCAATTCATACGTTGCAGCATTGCGGGCTTCAAGCACTGCAAAGTTTCGAATATTTCGACCTGATTTAGCTACATTCTTATCATTGTTAGCAAGCAATAATGTCGTCTTCGTCGAGTCCAATCCCAATGCGGTTAATACCGATACCATTTGTTTTGTTTTCGGCTCGTCAAACGAAAAATCTTCAACGATTCGAATCTGTTCATCCCTGATCTTCTGCGAGAGGGCCGATTTACGCGCCAACTCTTTCACCTTCCTGGGAAGTTTAAACGAATAATCCCGCGGCTTCGGACCATGAATGGCGCCGCCGCCGATCCATAAAGGCGATCGAATGGTGCCCACCCGGGCGCGTCCGGTTCCTTTTTGTCGCCATGGTTTACGGCCACCGCCGCGAACTTCGCTGCGACCTTTCACTTTATGCGTCCCCTGTCGTTGAGACGCCCGATAGAGGCGCACTGCCTGGTACATTGCTTGTTCATGTGGTTCGACGCCGAATATTTCGTCGGGCAATATTACCTTTTCATCGGATTTGGTGCCATCAATTTTATATACTTCGAGTTCCATAGCCACGCATTATTTTTTCGTAATTTTAACCAAACCGTTAATCGACCCCGGCACTGCACCTTTAATCAGGACGAGATTCGATTCCGGTATCACCTTAACTATTTTTAAATTCCGGACGGTTAAATTGTTACCGCCCATTCGCCCCGCCATTCGCATTCCTTTGAAGACTCTCGACGGATATGAGCTGGAGCCGATCGAGCCGGGCGCGCGCAACCGATCGCTCTGACCGTGTGTTCGAACCCCTCCACCGAAACCGTGTCGTCTTACCGACCCCTGAAATCCTTTTCCTTTCGTAACACCCGAAACAGAAACGGAATCTCCCGCTGCAAATATTGACACGTCAATGGTATCGCCTATCTTTTTATCGGTTCCATCACCTTCTAACCGGACTTCCTCAAGATGCCGTTTTGCTTTAACGTTCGCTTTCTTGAAGTGACCGGATAATGGTTTTGTCACCTTTTTATCCGGAATATCCTCATATCCGATCTGCAGAGCATCATAACCGTCATTATCCCTGGTTTTCACCTGAATAACGGTACACGGGCCTGCTTCGACAACCGTACACGGAATTTGTGTACCGGTTTCATCGAATATACTGGTCATTCCCAATTTTTTCCCTAATAATACTGCACTCACAATAGAGTCTCCTCGTCGAGTTATAACGACTTTAAACTATTACGATCTTGTGAATTTGACTAAAGGTCGGTCAGACTTTTACCTCAACGTCGACGCCCGCGGGCAACTCAAGCTTCATAAGCGAATCTACGGTTTTATTTGTTGAATGAAGAATATCAATCAACCGTTTATGTGTCCGTATTTCAAATTGCTCGCGCGATTTTTTGTCGACGTGCGGCGACCGCAATACCGTATAAATTGTCTTCTTCGTCGGCAACGGTATCGGTCCCGACACAACCGCACCAGTCGATCTGACTGTTTTTATAATTTTTTCAGTCGATTTATCGATCAAATTGTGATCGTATGATTTCAATTTTATGCGAAACTTCTGACCACGCATACAGAGTTTTATCCTTCGTTAGTTATGCATCCCGGCGTATCTGGAGCAAAAAAAAGTCCGCCGCCGGGCGGACTCCGCTGCCTCCCCGACTTTGTCGGGGGAGGCAGCCGACAACATATTATTCAATGATCTTTGTTACAATTCCTGCGCCTACTGTACGACCGCCTTCACGAATTGCAAACCGAAGTCCTTCTTCCATTGCAATCGGTGATATCAGTTCTACGGTCATATTATCGACGTTATCACCGGGCATAACCATCTCGGTTCCTTCGGGCAAGTGGGCAATGCCGGTTACGTCGGTTGTACGGAAGTAGAATTGCGGACGATAGCCGTTAAAGAACGGTGTATGACGACCGCCTTCTTCTTTTTTCAACACGTACACCTGAGCCGTGAACTTTTTGTGCGGCGTAATGGAACCCGGTTTTGCAATCACCATACCGCGCTCGAGATCGTCTTTCTCAACACCGCGAAGAAGCAGACCGACGTTATCCCCCGCCCTTGCATCATCGAGGAGTTTTCGGAACATCTCGACACCGGTGACAACCGTTTTCTTATGAGCACCAAGCCCGATAACCTCCACATCGTTACCGACTTTAATCGTTCCCCGCTCGACACGACCGGTGCCGACCGTACCACGGCCGGTAATCGAGAATACGTCCTCAACCGGCATCAGGAACGGTTTATCGGTTTCACGCTCGGGAAGCGGAATATACTCATCAACCGCATTCATAAGTTCCATTATTGATTTAAACACCTCATCATCCGGTGATACTTCCGGCTTTATGGCAGCTTCCATCGCCTTCAGTGCACTGCCGCGAATAACCGGGATATCATCACCCGGGAATTCATACTGTTTCAACAGATCGCGAACTTCAAGCTCCACGAGATCGAGCAATTCGGGATCATCCACCATATCCACCTTATTCATGTAAACGACGATACGCGGCACACCGACCTGGCGTGCAAGAAGAATATGCTCACGCGTTTGCGGCATCGGTCCGTCTGTTGCAGCAACAACAAGAATCGCGCCGTCCATCTGTGCTGCCCCGGTTATCATGTTCTTCACGTAGTCAGCGTGACCCGGGCAGTCTACGTGTGCATAGTGACGATTCTCTGTTGCATACTCAACGTGCGCTGTCGCAATCGTGATGCCACGTTCGCGCTCTTCCGGTGCGTTATCGATACTATCAAAGGATCTGACTTCCGACAATCCCTTTTTCGCAAGCACCATTGTGATTGCGGCTGTCAGCGTGGTTTTCCCATGGTCCACGTGACCAATGGTTCCGACATTGACGTGCGGCTTACTGCGATCAAATTTCTCTTTAGCCATCTACGTTTCTCCTTGTTTGAATTTGAATTGTACTTTTTTAGACATTCTTACCCTACCCCGTCGCTGCG